>NZ_VOOS01000004.1:0-300000 GCF_007993035.1 Vicingus serpentipes | reverse complement strand
CTCTTTTAACACTTAAGTCCCAATTGTCTTTAATGTCTCCTTTTCCATTTAAAGGAACATTATCAGTATGTCCTTCAACGACAATGTTAATGTCTTGATTTTGCTCTAACACTTTAGCTAATTTTTTTAGCACATCTGTACCTTTACTTCCTACAGAATAACTTCCAGAAGAGAATAATAAACTTTCGTCAAGAGAAACATAAACTTTTCCATTTTTTTGTTCAATCGTTAATCCATTATTTTCAAAACCAAGTAAAGCATCTTTTACTTTATTTTTAAGTGCTGTAACCAATGAGTCTTTTCTGCTAATCATCGCTTCAAGTTCATTTACTCTTTTTGATCTAGCATCAAGTTCTGCAGTTAATCGTTGTAAATTTTCTTCTTTTTTGTGAAGTGACGATTCCAACGTTCTTAAAGCATCTTCTTGAGCTTGCATATCTTCTTGGGCTTTTTGCAACTCTTTCATTAGCTTTTCTGTTGTTGATTTATTCCCAGCTAATAGCTCGTTATTTTTATCTAACAACAATTGATATGTTTTATTAATGTTGTCATAATTTGTGGTCATTTGTCTTAATGAAGTTCCAATCATAGAAGTATCAGCTACTAATTGATTAATTCTTTTGTTTAGCTCTTCTATGCTTAACTGCATTTCTTTATTTTGCTCTTCTAAGTTTTGGTTTGACGCTTTTAATGCTTCATTTTCTTCAGAGCAAGCTTGTTGTTTAGACTTTAATTCTTCGTATTTTTTTGCTGGGACACATGCAAATAATAATCCCCCAAGCATACCAACAACAATTAAATTATTTATGTTTTTCATAATTATTTTTTTACCTTACAATACTATTGTTTATTGGTTTTGCTTTTATTGCTTCTGCATTAAAATTATAAACAGCCTACTATTAACAAAGTATAGGAATACAATCATTTTAAAAATTTAACAAATATTTAAATGAAAAATGCTTAACTTTATAGACTTATCACAATAAACTTAACTATGAAAAAAATTACTTTATCTTCAATTTTAGCTTTCGCAACGTTGTTTGCTGTTGCTCAAAATGGAATACCTGGAGTTGATTACAGATCTTGTTCTGCTGCAGAGAAGAACAATGAAATAATGGATAACAATCCAGAAATTCGTGCAAGCTGGGAACAAGCTAACGCCTGGGCATTGGAATATGAAAAAACACATCCGACTGATGTTACTATTGACCCTGTTACAGGAAAAAAAACTATTCTTTATGTAATGCCTGTTGTATGGCATGTTATTCATAATGATGGTCCTGAAAACATATCGAAAGCTACAATAGATAATGAAATACTTAAGTTAAATCAAGATTATCAATTGTTGAATCCGGATGCAGGAAATGTTCATGCTGCTTTTGCTAGTATTCAAGCAGATGTTCAGGTTGAATTTAGATTAGCTAGACTTGATCCTGATGGAAATTGTACTGAAGGAATAACTCGAACAAAAAATGTTGCAACTTACGCAATGAATGAAAATTCAAAATTTATTAACGGAGCAAGATCATGGAATAGAAATGGAAGATATTACCTTAATATATGGATGGGGTCTTCTATTGAAAGTGGTGCTGGTGGTTACGCTTTTTATCCAGGAAATGTTCCTATGAACCAAGATGGTATTGTTTTAAGAGCAGGTCAACTAGGTAACACTGTAACCCACGAAGTTGGTCACTGGTTAAATCTTCCTCACATGTGGGGAAGTACAAATGAACCTGGTTTATCTACAAACTGTAGTAGTGATGATGGTATTTCAGATACTCCAAACACAATTGGTTCTACTGGTTGTGCAGAAGGTACTGTTTCTTGTGGGTCAGTAGATAATAGCCAAAACTACATGGATTACAATTTTTGTGATGTGATGTTTACAAATGGCCAAAAGTCTCGTATGCATGCAGCTTTAAATTCTAACACAGGATTTAGAGCAACAATGGTTAGTGCTGGAAACAGAGCGCTTACTGGAACCGATGATCCTTATGTGCAAAATCCAGTTTGTGGTTTATTAGGTGCAGATTTTACTTATAACAAAGAATATATTTGTGAAGGAGATGTTGTTAGTTTTGCTGACCAAGGAACATATAATGGGACTCCAGACCAATGGGATTGGACTTTTACTGGAGGAACACCTAATGCATCAAGTGTTGCTTCACCAGCAATTACTTATAATTCTCAAGGTGTTTATGGTGTTACTTACTCTCCCGGAAATGGGGCTGGATTTGCAACTCCTGCTGTCAAAAATAATATTATAACTGTTAGTAGTATTACAGCAGACTATGTTCTTCCTTTTGCTGAAGGTTTTGAAAACAATACTAGTTTTATAAATGAATGGACAATTGAAACAGAAAGTGGTAATGGGTGGCAAACATCAACATCAGCTAGTTTCACAGGAAATAGATCTTTAAGAGTTTATAACTTTAATAATAGTGCTGGAGATATTACAGAAGCTATTAGTCCTTCTTACGATTTGTCTACTATGACAGACCCAAAACTTACTTATAAATGGGCTTTTGCAAAAAAACTTACTGGAGGTAATGATCAATTTATTATTTATAAATCAACAGATTGTGGAGGAACCTGGAGTATCCTAGCCATTAAAGCCGGAACTTCTATGGCTACAGCATCTGCAACAAATTCAGCATTTACTCCAAGTGCTGCAGATTGGGATAGCGCAACAGTTAGCTTAAGTGCTTTAGCTGCAGAAACGAATGTTAGGTTTAAATTATACTTTAAAAACAATGCAGGTAACAACTTCTTTTTAGATGATTTAAACATTATGGGAACATCTTCTACTGTTGGAATAAATGAGGTTGCTCCTGTGAACAACTTAAAAGTTTTCCCTAATCCTATGACAGAGAATGCTACATTGTCTTTCTTTTTGAAAAACAATGTATCTAACTTAAATGTTGTTATTAGAGATGTACTTGGTCAAGAAGTTACCAAAGTTGTAAGTAATACTGGGTTTAGCGCTGGAAAGTATACTATGAATATTGATAAATCAAATAAATTATCATCTGGACTTTATTTTATAGAGTTTAATGCTGATAACAATGTTCAAGTTGAAAAATTAATTGTGAAATAACAGCTTATTAATAAGTTTAACAAAGCCCGGATAAAATTATTTTTCCGGGCTTTTTTAATGAAAATCAACTTTTATGAAATCATTCTTTACTGTTTTATTTTTTTTGTTTTTTTTCTATTCTTTCTCTCAAAAAGGAATACCTGGAGTTGATTATCGCCAATGCAGTGCAAGTGAGAGGAATAATGAAATCATCAAAAACAATCCATTAAAAAAACAACTTTTAAATGATGCTCATGAAAAAGCATTGAAATGGACTCAAGAACATTATGGAGAGGTTAAAACAGGTGCTAATGGTAAAAAAGTAATTAGTTATATTATTCCTGTTGTTTGGCACGTTATCCATAATAATGGTCCCGAAAACATATCTAGAGCTACAATTGAAGAGGAAATTCTAAAATTAAATGAAGATTTTCAAAAGTTAAATATTGACATCGCCAATGTTCATCCTGCATTTGCAAGTATTGCTGCAGATTCTGAAATTGAATTTAGACTGGCTAGACTAGACCCTGAAGGAAATTGTACAGAAGGTATTACAAGGACAAAAAGTACGCTAACTTTTGCAATGGATGAAAGTGCTAAATTTTTGCCGGGTGCTGAATCATGGAATAGAAATGGAAGATTTTATTTGAATATATGGATGGGGGTTGTTTTAGCAAATGGTGCAGGAGGTTACGCTTATTATCCAGGAACAGTTGGTATGGATCAAGATGGTATAGTATTAAGATACCAACAATTGGGAAATACAGTAACACATGAAGTTGGTCATTGGTTAAATTTAGCTCATCTATGGGGAAGCACTAACGATCCTCAAGTGGCTAGTAATTGTGATGCTGATGATGGTGTTACAGATACTCCAAACACAATTGGACAAACAGGCTGTCTGGCAACATCAAACTCATGTGGATCAATAGATAATGTTCAAAATTATATGGAGTATAACTTTTGTGATGTTATGTTTACAGAAGGACAAAAACAAAGAATGCATTCAGCCTTGAATTCAGATAATGGTAAAAGACAAACAATGGTTAGTTTAAGTAACCTTGCATTAACAGGAACCGAAGACCCTTATATTCAAGATCCGGTTTGTAAATTATGGGACGCCGATTTTACTTATAATAAAGAATGGGTTTGTGAAGGTGACGCAATATCTTTTAATGATTTTAATACATACAATGGAATTCAAACTCAATGGTCATGGGATTTTATTGGAGGAACTCCAAATACTTCTACTTTAGAAAGTCCAACTATTATTTACAATACTGAAGGTATTTATAGTGTAATTTATGCTCCAGGAAATGCTGCTGGTTTTGCTGATCCTATGATTAAGAATAACATTATAACAGTAAGCAGTATTACAGCAGATTATATTTTACCTTTCTCTGAAGGGTTTGAAAATACTTCTTTATTTAATAATGACTGGACAATACAAACTCAAAGTGGAAGTGATTGGCAAAATAACACTACAGCAAGTTATACAGGATCTCGTTCAATGATGGTCAATAATATTTCCAATAGTGCTGGAGATATAACAGAAGCAATAAGCCCTTCATTTAAATTATCAACACTTAGCTCGCCAACTTTAACTTATAAGTGGGCTTTTGCTAAAAAGCTATCTGGAGGAAATGATCAATTAGTAATCTATTACTCTACAGATTGTGGTAATACTTGGGCAATTAAATCTGCAACAGCTGGCTCATCAATGGTTACTTCAAATGCAACAAACTCTCCTTTTATCCCTAATTTAAACGATTGGGATAGCGCATCAATTGATTTGAGTTCACTTGCAAACGAAAGTAATGTTCGTTTTAAATTTCGTTTTAAGAACAATGGAGGGAATAACTTTTATATAGACGACATAAACCTTATGGATGCTATTTCAACTAGTATAAACGCAATTAATAACGTAAATAGTATAAAAGTGTTTCCTAATCCAATGTCAGACAAAACAACTCTATCCTTTTTCATAAAAAATAATGTTACTCAACTAAATGTAAAAATTAAAGATGTATTAGGAAAAGAGGTAACTAGGATTGTAAATAACGCTCATTTTTCTGCCGGGAAATACAATCTAGAAATTGATAAAACAAATAAATTATCTTCAGGTCTTTATTTTATAGAGTTCAATGCTGATAATAATGTTCAGACTGAAAAGTTAATTGTCAAATAAAAAAAGTATTCCTAACAACAAAAAAGCCAGACAAACAGTCTGGCTTTTTTATTTTATTATTATTTTCTTATTAGTTCTCAGATTTAACTGAAGCTCCTAAATATTCACTATTCATTCTTGCAATAAATTCTAAAGAAATTCCTTTTGGACATTCAACTTCACAAGCCCCTGTATTTGTACAGTTTCCAAACCCTTCTTTATCCATTTGTTCAACCATATTAAGAACACGCTCTTTTCTTTCTACTTGACCTTGTGGCAAATATGAGTACTGAGAAACTTTTGCAGCAACAAACAACATTGCTGAGGAGTTTTTACAAGTAGCTACACAAGCTCCACAACCAATACAAGTAGCCGCGTCCATAGCTTTATCTGCCATTGGTTTTGCTATTGGTAATCCATTTGCATCTTGAGTATTACCAGAAGTATTTACAGAGATAAACCCTCCAGCTTGCTGAATCCTTTCAAAAGAACCTCTATCAACAATTAAATCTTTTAACACTGGAAATGCTTTTGATCTGAATGGCTCAATAAAAATAGTATCTCCATCTTTAAACATTCTCATGTGCAACTGACATGTAGTAACACCTCTATCTGGTCCATGAGCTTCTCCGTTAATATATAAAGAACACATTCCACAAATACCTTCTCTACAATCATGATCGAAAGCTACAGGCTCTTTACCTTCATTTATTAGCTGCTCATTTAACATATCCAACATTTCTAAAAATGAAGAATGCTCTGATACGTCTTTAATTTGATAGGTTTCTAAACCACCTTTATCCTTTGCATCTTTTTGACGCCAAACTTTTAATGTAAGATTCATAGTTTGTTATTTGTAAGAACGTTGTTTAAGTTCTATGTCATTAAATGTTAATTCTTCTTTATGCATTACAGCATCTCTTGGGTCTCCTTTATATTCCCAAGCTGCTACATAAGCAAAGTTTTTATCATCTCTTTTTGCTTCTCCTTTTTGCTCTCCATCCAACTCCACCGATTCTTCTCTAAAATGACCTCCACATGATTCATTTCTTTCTAAAGCATCTTTAGCAAATAACTCTCCTAGCTCCAAGAAATCAGCAACTCTTGTTGCTTTTTCTAATTCAGGATTTAACTCATTCATTCCTCCAGGAACACGAACATCTTTCCAGAATTCTTCTCTAATCTGTTTGATTTCATCCATAGCCTCTTTAAGACCTTCTGCATTTCTTGCCATCCCTACTTTATCCCACATCACTTTCCCTAATCTTTTATGGAAATAATCAACCGACTTTGTTCCTTTTAAATTGATTAGTTTTTCTAATCGCTCTTTTACTTCATTAGCTGCTTGGTTGAACTCAGGTAAATCTGTAGAAATTTTTCCCGTTCTAATGTCGTTAGCTAAATAATCGCCAATTGTATAAGGTAAAACAAAATACCCATCTGCTAGACCTTGCATTAAAGCAGAAGCCCCAAGTCTGTTTGCTCCATGATCAGAGAAGTTTGCTTCTCCAGCTGCATAACAACCTGGAATAGTTGTCATTAAGTTGTAATCAACCCATACACCACCCATTGTGTAGTGAACGGCAGGATAAATCATCATAGGTGTTTTATATGGATTTTCATCTACAATCTTCTCATACATTTGGAAAAGATTTCCATATTTCTCTTCAACAACCTTTTCTCCTAACTCTATAATTTTTGCTTCACTCGGGTTATGAATACCTAAGACATGTGCTTTTTCATTTCCATATCTATTAATCGCTGATTTAAAATCTAAATATACTGCTTCCCCTGTTGCATTTACACCATAACCTGCATCACATCTTTCTTTTGCTGCTCTTGAAGCAACATCTCTTGGAACTAAGTTACCAAAAGCAGGGTATCTTCTTTCTAAGTAATAATCTCTTTCTTCTTCACTTAAGTCTGTTGGTTTTTTTCTTCCTTCACGAATAGCCTTTACATCTTCTAAATTTTTTGGAACCCATATTCTTCCATCATTTCTTAATGATTCAGACATCAAAGTTAATTTAGATTGGTTTTCGCCAGAACGAGGAATACAAGTTGGGTGAATCTGTGTGTAACAAGGATTAGCAAAGTAAGCTCCTTTTTTATGTATTTTCCATGCTGCACTAACGTTAGAACCCATGGCATTTGTTGATAAATAGAAAACATTACCATAACCACCTGAAGCAATTACTACAGCATGAGCTGAATGTTTTTCTATTTCTCCAGTTATCATGTTTCTAGCAATAATACCTCTTGCTTTTCCATCAACAATTACCAAGTCCATCATCTCATGACGGTTATACATAGTAATTTTACCTTTTCCTATCTGGCGATTCATTGCAGAATATGCTCCTAGCAATAATTGCTGTCCTGTTTGTCCTTTAGCATAAAAAGTTCTAGAAACTAAAACACCACCAAAAGAACGATTGTCTAACAAACCACCATAATCTCTTGCAAAAGGAACTCCCTGAGCAACACATTGATCTATTATGTTACCTGAAACTTCTGCTAAACGATAAACGTTAGCTTCTCTTGCTCGATAATCACCACCTTTAACGGTATCATAAAATAATCGATAAGTCGAATCACCATCATTTTGATAGTTTTTTGCAGCGTTTATTCCTCCTTGAGCAGCAATAGAGTGAGCTCTTCTCGGAGAGTCTTGATAAGCAAAAGCCTTAACAGTATACCCCATTTCTGCTAAAGAAGCAGCTGCAGAACCTCCTGCTAAACCTGTACCAACAACAATAATATCTATATGACGCTTATTTGCAGGATTAACAACATTAATGTCGTTTTTATGTTTTGTCCATTTATCCTTTAAAGGACCTTCTGGTATTTTTGAATCTAATTTTGACATATCTAAAATAGATTTTAATGAGATGCGTTAATAAAATGGAAAATAGCTACAACAACAAATCCTAAAGGAACTACTATTGCGTATATGTTTCCTAATTTTTTTAATACTGGAGTATATTTTTTATGATTGAACCCAACCGATTGGAAAGCAGATTGAAAGCCATGTAAAAGGTGTAAAGCCAAAAACACAAAAGATAAAATGTATAAGCCAACTCTTACTGGATTTACAAATTTATGTTGTAATTCGACAAAATATCTATATCCCTCAATACCAGGCATCATTCCACTCATATCTCCTTGAATAAACTTTGTATTAATTTCTGGAATCCAAAAATCATAAAAGTGAAGCGCTAAAAACAACATGACCATAATACCAGTAATAATCATATTTCTACTCATCCAAGATGCATTTTCGCTTGGCTTGTTCATGGCATATTTAATTGGTCTAGAAGCTCTATTTTTAGCTTCTAATCTCATCCCCATTACAAGGTGAAAAACAACACCAAAAATCAAGACAGGCTGCAGCGCATACTGAATCAATGGATTGGTCCCCATAAAATGAGAAGCTTCGTTAAATGCATCTGGACTAATAACAGAAAGCATATTTATTAAAAGATGTTGCAATAAGAAAAACATCAGAAAAAAGCCCGATAAGGCCATCAACACTTTTTTTCCAACAGAAGTGTTTGAGATTCCTTTACTCATAATATCGTCAAATTATTTTTTAAATATATAGTACAAAGGTAGAGATTGTACTGAATATTACAATGATAAAAAAACAAGGAAATTTATTTAGATTGATTCTAAATAATATTAATTATACAAGTAATGAAATTGGTTATTTTCAAATAAATACTCAAATTCTCCTATAAAAAAATGAGCGCCATTTTCTATGCTATCAAGGTTTAAAATATCATTTACTTTTGTATGAACCGAACCTTTAGTTTGTCTTGCCAAATCTAAATATTGAATGTTAACACGCTTATCAGAACCACATAAAATAATACGAACTGGCTTTTTTATTTTTTCAATAAATTTATAATCTCTCATGCTTTCCCTATTGTCTGCAACTAAAACTACCTCATCAATCTCTTTATATTGATTTTGGCCTAATAATATTGCTTCAATATCATTCTCTAAATTTTCTCCTCCTCCTGACCCTTTTTTCATACATTTTGCTGCCATCAACATTACCTCTTCTGTAGAATTGTTATTAACAACATAAACACCTTCTGTTTCGAGTGGTTTCTTTCTGTTTGATGGCTTATTGTCTCCATCATTAAAAAAAACAAACCCTTGAGCACTTGTTTCTTTTGTTTGTTCTCTTAACCACATAAATACTTGAGCTATATATGGCGACATGCTTCCGGTTACATCTGTAACAACAATAAAGTTATTCCATTTTTTATTCCTTGAAAATGAATTTAAAACCGTAGAATCTTGGTAAAGTGATTGATCATAGAAAAAATGAGGAACAGGAACCTCCTCCTCTTCTTTCCATATCGTGTCGTGTACATAACCTACCCTATTATCCCACCTTGTTTTAATATCAGCAATTAACTCCAATTTATTTGAGCTATTTTTTAAAGAATCGTTCTTTATTGATTGTAATACTAACCTTTGAATATATTCAGCTTCTAACTGAAGTGTCTCTTTAGTTGAATTAGGACGAAAAGTAAAAACAAAACCATGAAACATTTTTTTGCAATCTTCTCTAGAGCGCCCTTTTGTTTGACTAATTAATTCAAAATCCCACAAAGGATTTTCAAAAACTACCGGAAGTAGTTTTTGCAGTTCTTTTAGTCGGTCTATGTTTAGTTTTTTTTGATCAAAAAGAGGAGATGTTCTGTGTTTAGTGTATACCAGTTCAACTTTAATAATAGCTTTTTCTGTTAAAGCTTTTTTTTGTTCTGGATTAAGAATTAGCTCTTTTGCAAAAGGCATTGCTATTGCCAACTGATTTAGAGTTAATTCATTTAATTTAAACTCTACTCTTTCAATTGCATTTGTGTTAGCTAAATATTCAATTTGATTTGAAAAACATTTATTTACAAGGAAAAATAAAACAAAAAAGGGAATCCATTTCATCGTGTAGCTTTTCATTACTTTTGTCTTTAACGCTAAAGTATTAATATTATTTAAGAATTTTTATCTGAAAAATTGAAGTATAAAAAGAATAATCGTTCAAAAGTGCTTGAAAACACTAAGCAGCACGAACCTAGAAAAGATTCGGGAGAGGTAAAAGCTAAAAAACACCTTGGACAACATTTTTTGACTGACTTAACTATTGCTCAAAACATAGTAAACGGACTAACTTTAGCGAAAAATTATAAAAAAGTATTAGAAATTGGTCCTGGAATGGGTGTTTTAACTCAATTTCTAATTCAAAACAACAATTACCAAACTTACCTTATAGATATTGATTCTGAATCTATAATTTACCTAAAAAAACACTTTTCTGAACTAGAAAAGAATATCGTTGAAGGGGATTTTTTGAATATGAATCTGGAAGAGATAACAGGTAAAGAACCTTTTGCAATAATTGGTAATTTCCCATACAACATCTCAACACAAATACTTTTTAAAGTGTTGGATTATAAAGATCAAATACCAGAGGTTGTTGGTATGTTTCAAAAAGAAGTGGCAGAAAGAATTGCCTCTAAACCAGGAAGTAAAGTTTACGGAATTACTAGTGTTTTGCTGCAAGCTTTTTATGATATCGACTATTTATTTACAGTTGATGAAAACGTATTTAACCCTCCTCCAAAGGTGAAATCTGGTGTTATTCGTCTAACAAGAAACAACAAAAGCAAATTAGATTGTAACGAAACTCTATTTAAAACGATTGTGAAAACAGCGTTTAACCAGCGAAGGAAAACATTAAGCAACTCTTTAAAACCTTTTTTAAATGAAACGCTTAAAGAAATGCCTGTTTTTCGACTTCGTCCAGAACAACTCTCTGTTGAACAATTTATTGAGCTAACAAACCTGTTAGACACTTTAAATTAATAGTTTAGCCTTATTTAAATTTGTAGTTTTGCATTTGCTTAAAACAAGTAATAATGCAATTCGAGTTAACAAAAGATTTTTTAGAAACACTTAATCTCGCTGTTGAAGTAAACAACGAGTCTAAAGTTTTGGAGCTTATTGATGGTCTTCAATCTGCTGATATTGCTGAAATTATTGATGAACAAACATTAGAAGAAGCGATTGCTTTTTACCAATTCTTTTCTCAAGAACAAGCGGCGGACATTCTTATTGAACTTGATGAAGGTGCAAGAGAGCGAATTTTAAATTCTCTTTCATCTGAAGAAATTGCCAAGCAGTTTATTGATAATATGGATTCTGATGATGCTGCCGATGTTTTGGCAGAAATGTCTGATGAAAAAAAGAATGAAGTAATTTCTCATCTTGAAGATTTTGAGCAAGCAAGTGATATTGTTGATCTTTTGAGCTACGAGGAAGATACTGCTGGTGGATTAATGGCAAAAGAGCTTTTTAAAGTTGATATTAACTGGGACATTAAAACTTGTATTAACGAATTAAGAATTCAATCTCAAGACATAGAACAAGTTTACACAGTTTATGTTGTAGATGATAAAAATATTTTACAAGGTATTGTTTCTCTAAAACGACTGTTGTTAACACCCGACAACAAGAAAATAAAAGACATTTACAACGACAATATTATATCTGTAAAAGCAAATGTGAAAGATGAAGAAGTTGGGAATATTATGGATAAATATGATTTAGTTGTTGTTCCTGTTGTAGATGAAATTGGCCGTTTACTTGGTAGAATAACCATAGATGATGTTGTAGAAGTAATTAAAGAAGAGGCTGAAAAAGATTACCAGATGGCATCTGGTATCTCTGAAAATGTAGAGTCTTCCGATAGTGTTTGGTTGTTAACTAGGGCGAGGTTGCCTTGGTTATTTATTGGATTGTTTGGAGGTATTCTTGGGGCAAGAGTTATTGGAAATTACGAACATGAATTACAATTACATCCAGAAATGGCTATTTTTATTCCTTTAATTGCCGCAATGGCCGGAAATGTTGGAGTTCAATCTTCAGCAATTGTAGTACAAGGTTTAGCAAATAATTCTTTAGGGCTAGATGGGTTGTGGAGTAAATTATTAAAAGAATTAGGTGTGGCATTGATTAATGGAGTTGTTCTCTCTTCATTAATTTTTGGATATTGTTTCTTTTTTGAAGCATCAACAGCTTTAAGCTTGACAGTAAGTATTGCTTTGCTATCGGTAATTATTTTTGCAGCCTTATTCGGAACAATAGTTCCTTTGTTATTAAACAAATATAAAGTTGACCCAGCTCTTGCTACAGGCCCATTTATAACTACTGTAAATGATATTTTTGGTCTTTTCCTCTATTTTTTAATAGGGCACTTAATGTATCTTTAAGATGAAAATCCTCTTTGTCGATTCGGTTCACCCTATTTTAGAAGAAAGACTTTTTGCTTTAAAGTGTGTTTGTGATTTTGATTATCAATCTTCCAAACAAGAAATTGAAACCAAAATCAATCAATACGAAGGCATTGTTATTAGAAGTCGTTTCCCTATAGATAAAACGTTTTTAGACGCAGCTTCAAACTTAAAGTTTATTGCTCGTTCAGGGGCTGGCCTTGAAAACATAGATTTAGCCTACGCCAAACAAAAAAAAATTACCGTTTTTAATTCTCCAGAAGGGAACATGGATGCTGTTGGAGAACAAGCAATAGGCATGTTGTTAATGTTGTTTAACAAACTAAAAAAAGGAGATGCAGAAGTTAGACGTGGTATTTGGGATAGAGAAGGAAATAGAGGTTTAGAAATAGCTGGCAAAACTATTGGCATTGTTGGTTATGGGAACATGGGAAAGGCCTTTGCTAAAAAGTTAAGCGGGTTTGATTGTAGGGTTATTGCTTTCGACAAATACAAAAAGTCTTTTTCTAATGATTTTGTTAAAGAAGTCTCTTTACCAGAACTTCAGAAGGCATCCGATATAATTAGTATTCATTTACCACTAACTCCAGAAACAAAATATTACGTTAATGAAGAATTTATAAACGCTTTTGAAAACCCTTTCTATTTAATTAATACAGCAAGAGGTAACCATGTAGAAATATCAGCATTAGTTTCTGGTTTAAAAAATAAAAAAATACTTGGTACTTGTTTAGATGTTTTAGAATATGAAACAAAATCGTTTGAAACAATTAATAGTAAAGATTTGCCTGAAGACTTTAATTATTTATGTGCATCTGATAAAGTTATTCTTAGCCCACATGTTGCTGGCTGGACAAAAGAGTCTTATGTAAAACTATCATCTTTTTTAGCAGACAAAATCGAAGAAACATTTTTTAATGACTAAACCTCTAAGAAAAGTAAAGGTGGGGTTACTGCTCTAAAATCCAAGCTTTAGAGTTATGACTTTGGGCAGAAGCTAATGCTTCAACAGCTTCATTTCTAGTTTCAAAACTATTATAACTTACTGCGTATAATCCTTTTCGTTTCCCTATAACCCAAGCATTAAAACCTGCTTTGTTTAGTTTTCTTACTAATCTTTTTGCATTACGTTCTTCAGAAAAACATCCTCCAACTATATGAAACTTCAGCCTAACTTTAGAAACTTCAACTCTAGTAGTATCTATAGCTGTTTCTTTAATTTTTACAACTATTGGAGACTCTCCTTTTAAAAAAGATATGCTTGCAGTAGGGTTATCCTCATTTATCGATTGTATAGTCGCTTTTAAATCTTCTTTTTCTATCTTCTCAAAAACGGGCGTGTTTGTTCTCGCAACATAAACTGAAGTTGTTAGTGTTTTGAAAGGGTTTAAATTAGCATAATTTAAATCTGCTCCTAAATCATATTTGGTAGGCAACCAAAAAGCAAAAAATGCTAATGGTATTGTAATAATCGCGGCTGCAACCCATTTTTTTGAATTTTTCTTTTGATGCAAAGCAATTACAGGGGTTTCTTTTACGGTTTTAACTATTTTTTCTTCTATTGTTTCATGTTGAACAGGAAACTGCTGGAAAGAACTTAAACCAAAAGATTCTAATAAGTAATTTACATCCGTAGAAGGTTCAAACTGTATTCTATTTTCTTTGTCATAAAAAAGAACACCAACATTTTCAACAACCAATTTGTTGTTCTTTTTTAAATCTGCTTTCATCACCAAAACAGCTTCATCAACTATTTTGCTTGCTTCTTCGTAACTTGTTTTGTTTGCTTTACTTATTGCATTTATCAATAACCCATCGTTATTAATTAAGTTTTTGTTAAACGAAATTCCTTTTGAAGGAGGATGAAAAGTGCTTTTAATTGACTGAATAGAAGCTGGTTTGTAATTAGCTACAAAACCACCTAAATTAGGTACAATTACACAATCGTATTGAAATAAAAGGTGGCTAATATGTAGGTCTAATTTCATAAAGGGCTGCGAATATATAAAAATAGTAAAAAACTAGGAGGTTTAAAACTAAATTTCTTTTTGATTCTTCATTTTATCTTTTGTAAATCCTCCGGAGAATCAATAGCTATGGCTTCCAGTTGTGTTTCTGCAACTTTTATGCGTAATCCATTTTCTAGCCATCTTAATTGTTCTAATCCTTCAGCTTTTTCTAATATTGAAAGTGGCATTTGTGTTACTTTTTGTAAAACTTCAGTTCTATACCCATAAATACCAATGTGCTTAAAGTAAGTATTTGTTTTTAGCCAATTTTCTTTCTCCTCTCCTTTTACAAACGGTATTGGATTACGACTAAAATAAATAGCAAAATCAGCACTACTTTTTACAGCCTTTACTTTATTTACGTTAAGCAAATCTTCTGTCGTTTCAATCTTTTTAATCAGTGTAGCAATGTCCGTTTTTTCATCATTAAAACATTCGCATAATTGAGTAATTTGTATCGGATCAATATAAGGCTCATCACCTTGTATGTTAATTACCACATCATAATTTTCTTCTAATTTATCCATCACCTCAGCACACCTGTCAGTTCCACTTTCGTGTTTATCAGAAGTCATTTCAACATTTCCACCAAATGATTTCACGTGGTCAAAAATTCGGTGGTCGTCAGTAGCCACAACTACCTCATTAAGGTTAGTACAACTTTTGGCTTGCTCATAAACGCGTTGTATCATCGATTTGCCATTGATATCAATTAACGGCTTGCCCGGGAACCTTGTTGATCCATACCTTGCAGGAATTATTCCTAAAATTTTCATCAGATAAAAATTAATCTTTTACTTTTGACTAAAGTAAACAAAATCGATGAACCAACAATTGCTTTATCATATCGCATTAACAGCAATACCTAACATTGGAAACATTACTGCAAAAAAATTAATAGCTTTTTGTGGTGGTGCCGAAGCTGTTTTTGAAGAAAAGAAAAGTGCTTTAGAAAAAATTCCAGGAATTGGAGCCGTTAATGCCTCACGAATAATTGACCATAAAGCAGAAGCGCTTACGTTAGCTAGTCAAGAATTAATTTTTATTGAAAAAAACAACATTAAAGCGCTTTGTTTTAATGATGGTTTGTTCCCAAAAAGATTAAGCCATTGTGAAGATGGTCCAATTGTATTGTTTAGCAAAGGTGATTTTGATTACAACACAAAAAAAGTAATAAGTATTGTTGGCACTCGAAAAGCAACTGATTATGGTAAAGACTTTTGTGCACAATTACTTGTGGATTTAAAACCTCACAATCCATTAATTGTTAGTGGTCTTGCTTTTGGTGTAGATGTTTGTGCTCATAAAGAAGCGTTAAATAATAATTTAGCCACAATTGGTGTTACTGCTCACGGACTTGATAGGTTATATCCTTCTCAACACAAACCGGTAGCTAATCAAATGCTGAATAATGGAGGTCTTGTCTCTGAATTTTTAAGTGGAACAAAGCCTGAAAGAGAAAATTTTCCAAAAAGGAATAGAATTGTTTCTGGTTTAGCTGATGCAATTATTGTAATTGAATCGAGTAAAAAAGGAGGTTCGTTAATTACTGCCGAACTAGGCAATAGTTATAACCGTGACGTCTTTGCTTTACCCGGTAGAGTTACAGACAGTCAATCTGAGGGTTGTAATGCTTTAATTAAGCAAAACAAGGCTCACTTGCTCCAATCCTTTAAAGATATAGAATATATTATGGGATGGGAGGCACAATCTCCAAAAAACAATAAACAAGCCCAACTTTTTATAGAGTTAACTCAAGAAGAACAGCTGCTTTTTGATTTGTTAAAAGAACAAGACAAAACTAATATAGACGACTTGGCTTTAAAAGCTAAATTCCCCATGAGCAAAACAGCTTCCCTGCTCTTAGAAATGGAGTTTAATAACTTAATAAAATCGTTGCCAGGAAAAATGTATAAGGTTGTTTAGCCTATTATTTTGATATCTTCAAAATTAAATTTGGATCTGGGCAATTTGCTAAATCTTCTTCTTGTTTAGTATTTGAAGTAACTCCTGGAAAATCACCACTCATTCCTTTTAAATCCTTTATGATTTGAAAGTGTAAGTGTGGAGGGTAATCTCCGTTAGCAGGAAAATTACCAATTGCAGCAAACATTTCTCCTTTATCAATCGCTTCACCTATTATAAGGTCTTCTATAGAGTCTTTAGTAAGATGACCATAAAGGGTATAAAACTTTTCTCCCTTTAAGTTATGTTCTAAGATTATTGTTGGCCCATAATTTCCAACTCCTAAATTATTTCCAAAACTGTGTACTTTGCCTTTTAAAGGTGCTGAAACTGCAGTATAAGCTTTTGTCCATAAATCTATCCCTAAATGAATAAACCGTTCCTCTAAATCGCTTGAATTAAAGTTTTCACTTCGTTTGTAAATATTACGCGCTTCATTATAACCTCCCATTGCTATTTTTGCATTGTTTTCTTTTAAAAACAAATTGATATACTCAGAAAATTGAGATGCATTTGAAACATCAACATTCTCCAACTGCTCATTTGTTAGAGAGATGTCTATCCAAACATAATCTGTAGAATCGCCTTCAAGTAATGAACTAAACTTGGTTTTTTGTAAGATACTTTCTAACATTAATCATTCAGTTTTAGAACCGCTAAAAAGGCCTTAGGTGGTATTTCTACACTTCCAATCTGTTTCATTTTCTTCTTTCCTTCTTTTTGCTTTTCTAATAACTTACGCTTTCGAGATATATCTCCTCCATAACATTTTGCAGTTACATCTTTACGTAACGCAGAAAGAGATTCTCTCGAAATAATTTTAGCTCCTATTGCTGCTTGTATTGCAATATTAAACTGTTGACGTGGAATTAATTCCCTTAATTTTTTACAGATTTTTTTACCTAAATCGTATGCGTTATCTTTATGAACTAAAGCAGATAATGCATCTACAGGGTCTCCATTAAGCATTATGTCCATTTTTACCAATTTAGACTCTCTAAACCCAATTGGGTGATAATCAAAAGAAGCATAACCTCTAGAAATTGATTTCAAACGATCATAAAAATCAAAAACTATCTCAGCCAGTGGAACGTTAAAACTTAATTCTACTCTATCAGTAGTTAAATAAACTTGATTTGTTAACTCTCCCCTTTTCTCAATACATAAAGACATAATTTGTCCAACATAATCAGACTTAGTAATTATCGTTGCTTTAATATATGGTTCTTCAACTCGATCTAATCGGCTCGGATCCGGAAAATCAACTGGGTTATTGACTATTATTGGTGTTTGTTTATCTTTTGTTAAATATGCTTGATAAGACACGTTAGGAACAGTAGTAATAACGGACATATCAAACTCACGCTCTAAACGCTCTTGAATAATTTCCATATGTAACATTCCTAAGAATCCACATCGGAAACCAAATCCTAATGCAGCAGAAGATTCAGGTTCAAAAGTTAATGAAGCATCATTCAATTGCAATTTCTCCATTGCATCTCTTAACTCTTCATATTCATCGGTTTCAATTGGATAAATTCCCGCAAAAACCATTGGCTTTACATCTTCAAATCCTTGAATAGCTGGAGCAGGTCTTGCAACTGTAGTTATGGTATCTCCAACTTTTACTTCTTTAGCTACCTTTATTCCTGAAATAATATAGCCAACATCTCCTGTTTTTATAATCTGCTTAGGAGTTTGTTTTAATTTTAAAGTACCTATTTCATCAGCATGATATTCTTTACCTGTAGCTATAAATTTAACTTTTTCTCCTTTTTTAATTGAACCATTTTTTACTTTAAAATAAGCGTTTATGCCTCTATAAGAGTCAAAAACAGAATCAAAGATTAATGCTTGAAATGGTGCGTCTGGGTCTCCTTTAGGTGCTGGAACTTTTTCAATAACTGCTTTTAAAATATCTTCAACACCCAACCCAGTTTTACCACTTGCAGAAATAATATCATCTCTATCGCAACCTATCAAATCAACAATTTGATCTTTTACCTCTTCAGGCATTGCGCTATCAAGGTCCATTTTATTTAGTATAGGTATAATTTCTAAATCATTTTCTATAGCTAAATACAAATTAGAAATGGTTTGAGCCTGTATTCCTTGTGTCGCATCTACAATTAATAAAGCTCCTTCACAAGATGCTATAGATCGAGATACTTCGTAAGAAAAATCTACGTGCCCTGGAGTATCAATTAAATTTAATACATATTCTTGACCATCAAGAGTATATTCCATTTGAATAGCATGGCTCTTAATTGTAATTCCTCTTTCACGCTCCAAATCCATGTCATCGAGCGTTTGTTCTTGCATTTCTCTTTCTGTAATCGCTCCTGTGGTTTGCAACAACCTATCTGCCAAAGTGCTTTTACCGTGGTCTATATGCGCTATTATACAAAAGTTACGTATGTGTTCCATCTTCAAATTTTAGAATTCACAAAATTACATTATTTCAAGGACTAGTTAATACTATTTAAACGCTTTATTTATGGTAAGAATTGATTTTGCGTAAAATTTTATTTTGTTTATAAATAGTCATTAGTACATTTGCCGAATTAAATTTTATTGAATTTGTAAATAATCGCATAAATGAAAGTAATTGAACATTTAAATCAAGCCAAAAAACCGCTTATTTCTTTCGAAATACTTCCCCCTTTAAAAGGGAAGAGTATCCAATCAATTTACGATAGTATTGATCCCTTGATGGAATTTAAACCTTCTTTTATTAATGTTACTTATCATCGTGAAGAATTTGTTTACAAAAAACGTGAGAAAGGTTACCTTGAAAAGATTTCTATAAAAAAACGTCCTGGAACTGTTGGTATTTGTGCAGCAATTATGAACAAATACCAAGTAGATGCAATTCCTCATATTATTTGTGGAGGATTTACTAAAGAAGAAACAGAAAACGCTCTAATTGACCTTAATTTTTTAGGAATAGATAATGTACTAGCTCTTCGTGGCGACCCTATTAAAACGGAAACAAACTTTGTTCCTGAAGAAGGTGGACATGCTTATGCTGTTGATTTAGTAAAACAAATAGTAGGCTTAAACAAAGGGGAATATTTTGATGAAGATTTGTTAAATGCAACTCCTACAGATTTTTGTATTGGCGTGGCTGGTTACCCTGAAAAACATTTCGAATCGCCAAGTTTTAAAAACGACTTAAAACACTTAAAACAAAAAGTTGATGCTGGAGCGGAATACATTACAACCCAGTTGTTTTATGATAACGAAAAGTTTAAAAGTTTTGTAATAGCTTGTCGTGAAGCTGGTATTAATGTTCCTATTATTCCAGGATTAAAACCTATTTCAAACAAAAATCAATTGTTGTCTTTATCTAAATTTTTCCATATTGATATTCCTGATGATTTAGTAGAAGCTATAGAAGCTTGTAAAAATGACAATGCAGTAAGACAAGTAGGAATTGAGTGGGCAATAGAACAATCAAAAGATTTGATTGATTTTGGAGTGCCTTGTATTCACTATTACACAATGGGTAAATCAATCTCTACAAGAGAAATAGTTAAAGCAATCTATTGATAACCCTGCATTAATTTAGCAACATACTTCCCAATAATATCAAACTCAAGGTTAATTTGAGTGCCTGCTTTAATGTTTTTAAATGTGGTGTGCTCAAATGTGTACGGAATAATACAAACAGAGAATTGATTCTTGTTAGAATTAACAACTGTTAAACTCACGCCGTTAATAGTAATAGAGCCTTTTTCAACTGTTATATTTCCTTTTGATTCATATTCAAAAGTAAACATCCAACTTCCGTTTTCTTCAGTAACATTTTTACAAATTGCAGTTTGGTCAACATGCCCTTGAACAACATGTCCGTCAAATCTTCCGTTCGCCGACATAGCTCTTTCTAAGTTTACATTAGAACCCACAACTAAATCTCCTAAATTCGTTTTTAGTAATGTTTCCTTTATAGCAGTAACAGTATATTCATCATTATTAATACTAATAACTGTTAAACAAACTCCATTGTGCGCTAAACTTTGATCAACCTTTAATTCGTTAGTAAAATCACAATAGAAGGTAAAATGAATGTTTTCTCCTTCTTTTTCAATTTTTTTTAACTCTCCTAAACCTTCAATTATTCCTGTAAACATTAATTAAAATTATTTCCTGAGCCTTTATTGCTCAGCAAGTGAATAAATCCTTTTAATACTTTTGGTCGTGTTCCGTCTAGATAAATTTCATTAACCGTACAAACATAAAAATACGTTCCATCAGAACAGGGTTGACTATTTTTTTGATTTTTCCCATCCCATAAAATTTCAGGATTTGTGGTTTCAAAGACTAGATTTCCCCAACGATTATAAATTTTAATGTCAACTGATTTTACATACTGAAAAGGGAATGGTTTAAAAAAGTCATTACTTCCATCGCTACCTGGTGTAAAAACATTCGGCAATTCATATTTAGGGCAATTCTCCACACAAACAGTATCAGTAATTATACTCCTGTTGCCAACAGAATCTATTGATTCAAGAATATAGCACCCCGCAATAGAGGTTATATTGTCGTGAATAAAAACTGAGTCCACTCCATTGTTAATTGTGGTAACCAAATAAAATTCTCCGTCGATAGAGTCTTTTTTATAAATATTAACCGATAAAACATCATCGTCACAATTTTCGTAATACGAATCCCAACTCAAAATATTTTCTTGTAACTCACAGTCTGCTTTAATACTTAATCTTGGTTCACACGGAAGCACATTATCAACCGGCTCTGCACAATTCTCTTGAGAAAAATTTAGAATAGGGTAAATTAACCCTGATGAAGAGTAGCCTCCAAAACTTTTAACTTGATAACAATAATTACTACCATTTACCAGTCCTGTGTCAACATAATTAGAGTTTGTTGTTATATTAATTGAATCAAAAGCTAATGTGGAAAAATTGTATTTATAAATTACATGTTGTGTATTTGTCCAAGGCACATTCTCGTTCCATTCTAATGTAATTTGATTGTCTGATGGAATTAAGTTTAAATAAACAGAAGAAGCTACAGTTGATTTTCCAATCAAATCTCTTGTGCCGCCAGTTAAATTGTAAATGTCTACTCGATAAAAATATTGGTTGTCTTTGGTGTTTAAATTATTATCAATGTAAGTAGTATCGTTTATTGTTGCCGTTGAATCTATTAATGTAAGAGCTGTTGAGCTTGTTCCTCTATAAACCAAATAACGATAAGGTCCTTTAAATATAGCGGTATCATGTTCTGTTGGTTTAGACCATGCCACATAAGTTTGCCCTGAAGTTGTAGAAGTAGAATTTATACTAACATTTGTAATTATAGGAACATCTTTTCTTAATTGATCACAAACCTCATCAGAAGCTCTACTCTCAGATCCGTCAGGGTAAACTGCTATAACACGGTAACAATAATTAGCACCAGAAATTAAACCTAACCCACTATTACTGTCAACATAAATTGTGTCATTATTAGAGTTTGTTTCACCTATTAATTGAAATCCAGTAAATGCAGGAATTCCTGTTTCACAATAAGAAGGAACCCAGCCTGATGGGCCTTGCTTTCTATAAATTTTATATTTTAGAGCTTGATTACACCCTGTTTTATCCCATTTTATACTTATCGCATTTGTTAAAACTGTAGAAGATAAGTTTTTAGGTTCAGGAGCTATTACTTTAACAAATAACGAATGAAAATCAACCAAATTTGGATCGCCATCATCTGTTGCTTTAAAAGAAACTAAATATTTACCTTTTTGAATTTCAGAACATTGAGGTATCCAATATAAACTACCATCAACATCGCTAGAAATAGCTGTGGTATTAAAACTAGCAGCATTTACTCCTGAAAATAAAGGCCCTCCTGTTGCAGAAAAAACAACATTATTTCCGTCAGGGTCAAATGCGTTAAAATTCATATTTAAGGTATCTCCAACCACAATACAAGTGTCTTGAGTTCCGGTAATTATTGGTGGATTATTACTACAAGCGGCAACTGTTATTTGCAAGTCTCTTAAAATAGCTCCAATCTTAATTCCCCCTCTAAATTCCTCAATTAAAATAGCCACATTATACTCTCCAAGCTGTGTTGGCGAGTCCCAAATTAAATCTCCTGTAACAGGATTAACAGACAAAGAAGATGAAGCTTGAGGAAATACATATCCTGGTATGGGTTGCCCTCCGGTTTGTAAACTTGATTGTAATGAATAATATAAGCTATCTCCATCAACATCATAAGCACCAGGGTTGTGCACATAAACTTTACCAACACATGCATTGTCTATTGGTGGATTTAATAATTCTGGCGAATTATTAACCCCTAAAAATGGATTTATATAAATTTTTGTTTCTAAATAAAATACAATGTTTACTGAGTTTGGAACATTAATTACACCTGCATTTCTGTTTGGATCTTCAATTCGAATCGTATATGGAAGAGGGCTCGCTCCTGGATAGGTATGCCGATCTTTATAAATATTTTTTTCGATATCATTACCTAGAGAAATAGACTCTATTCTTGGGATAGAGTCAAGTGATGTGCCATCTCCCCAAAATATTTCTAAGTTTGGCCGTTCTGCAGGGCTAGATTCCTTAACATAAGTAACAACCGTTACTTCGTAAGTAAACCCTGAAACGTGTTTAAAAGTAATCTCTCCTGCCCTGTTGTGCGTTGCAAACGTAGGTAACGAAATTAAAAAAAGCAGTATATAAAAGATTATTTTCATAAAGTAACGTCTAAAGTTACGCTTTTTAAAAGTTAGCTATCTACCTTTAATAAAAAGGTAAATTAATAATTAATCACTTGCTGCACCATATCTTTTGGCAATTCTCTTTCTTCGTATTCTTGAGTTCTCAATTGAGGTTCAAACCCAGCCTCTCTAATAGCTTGTTGAATACCATCAGCTGTAAATCGATGTGGAGCTCCTGCAGCAGAAACAACATTTTCCTCTATCATTATTGAGCCAAAATCATTTGCACCAGCATGTAAACATATTTGAGCCGTTTTTTCTCCAACTGTTAACCAAGAAGCTTGAATATTATCTATATTTGGCAACATAATTCTACTTAGCGCTATCATTCTAATATACTCGTCATCGGTAACATTGTTAGAAACACCTTTCACTCTTTTTAGCAATGTGCCATCATCCATAAAAGGCCATGGAATAAATGCTAAAAACCCTTTCGAGCTTTCAGGTTTTTCACTTTGAACTTCTCTTAGTAAGACTAAATGTTCAAAACGCTCAGAAACTGTTTCAATATGTCCAAACATCATTGTTGCAGAAGTTGTAATATTTAATTGGTGTGCAGCTCTCATTACATCCAACCATTCTCTTCCCGAACATTTCCCTTTTGAAATTAATCTTCTTACCCTATCATTTAAAATTTCAGCACCAGCTCCTGGAAGTGAGTTTAACCCTGCTTCTTTCAAGGCGCTCAAAACCTCCGTGTGTGAAATACCTTCAAGCTTACTGATGTGAGCTATTTCTGGGGGCCCTAATGCATGAAGTTTTATGTTTGGAAACATTTTTTTTATTCCACTAAAAGTGTCGCAGTAAAACTTTAATCCTAAATCTGGGTGGTGACCTCCTTGAAGCAATAATTGCTCTCCACCATATTTTATAGTTTCTTCAATCTTTTCTTTGTACTGGTCCATTGAAGTAATATAGGCTTCTTTGTGCCCTGGTATTCTATAAAAATTGCAAAATTTACAATTCGCAATACATACGTTTGTTGTGTTAAGGTTTCGGTCAATTATCCACGTAACTTTGTTACTTTTCTTCTTTAATTTTCTGAGCTCGTTTGCTACCAACACTAACTCTGCTGTAGGCGCATTATGAAACAAGAACTCACCTTCTTCTGCACTTAAAAATTCTAAGTTTAACCCTTTTTGTAATAACGATTGTACTTGCATTATCTATTTATGTAATTTGCGTAAATATTGCTACTTTTGAACTTCTCAAAATTACTATAAAAATCATCGCTAATGGAAATAAAAAAAGTTACAAAAGCAGGGACTAAAGACAATGTTGTTTTTTTAGTGCCTACCGAAAAAGAGATTGACAATACCTTTTTTAATAAAGATGAGCTCTCTTACATAAAGGCTAAAATTAAAGATGATAATAAAATAGTTACAATCAATAGGCTTTCATCTATTGCATTTGTTGTTATTTCTAGTAAAGATGATGATTATAAAGCAAGACAAACAGCCAGAAAAAACGCTTCAAAAGTTGTAGATATAGCTAATGAAAACAAACTTGAATCAATTACTCTTATTTCTGATTTAGTTATTTCTACTGATTTTATTGAAGGTGCAATTTTATCAAATTATCAGTTTTTAAAATATTATTCTGAAAAGAAAAAGAATAGCTTACAAGCCATTAATGTTATAGGAAAAATAACTAAAACTCAAATTGAAGAGGTTGTAAATATTACTTATGCTACAAACTCTGCAAAAGATTTGGTAAACGAACCACAATCATTTTTAAATGCTGAGCAATTAGCAAAAGAAATTAAACGATTAGGTAAAGAGTCAGGGTTTAAAGTGGAAGTTTTAGGTAAAGCCAAAATAGAAGCTTTAAAAATGGGTGGCCTACTTGCGGTAAATAAAGGAAGTATTGATCCTCCAACATTTTCTGTGTTAGAATGGAACCCTGCAAAAGCTAAAAACAAAAACCCTGTTATTTTAGTTGGAAAAGGGGTGGTTTACGACACGGGTGGTTTAAGTTTAAAGCCAACAGCAAACTCAATGGATATTATGAAGTGTGATATGGGTGGAGCTGCTGCAGTAGTTGGAGCTATGTATGCTATTGCAAAAAACAAATTACCATTTTATGTGATTACTTTGGTACCTGCAACCGATAACAGACCTAGCGGAAATGCTTACGCTCCTGGAGACGTAATAACTATGCACAACAAAAAAACAGTAGAGGTTTTAAATACTGATGCTGAAGGGCGTATGATTTTAGCTGACGCGTTAAGTTATGCTCAAAAATATAAGCCAGAACTAGTATTAGATGCTGCAACCTTAACAGGTGCTGCTGCTGCTGCTATTGGTCATTACGGAATTGTAGCTATGGGTAACGCAGAAGAAAAAGTGATGAACAAACTTAAAACAGCCGGAAACAACGTTTACGAACGTATTGTTGAATTTCCTTTTTGGGATGAATACAATGAGCAATTGAAATCTAGTATTGCTGATTTAACTAACCTTGGAAATGGTGCTGGAGGATCGATAACTGCAGGTAAATTTTTAGAAAACTTTACTGATTACCCATACATACACCTTGACATTGCTGGTCCAGCATGGATGAAATCTAAAGTAGATTATGTTTCTAAAGGTGGTTCTGGGTCTGGTGTTAGAGTGTTTTACGATTTTATAAAAAACTATTAATTCTTATAAAGAATGTCTAAAAAAACAAAAATTGGAATTAGTGTCGGCGACATTAACGGAATAGGTATAGAAGTAATTATTAAAACCTTTCTTGACCCTCAAATGATGGAGTTATGCACTCCTATTGTTTATGGTTCTTCTAAAACAGTGAGTTTATACCGTAAAAGTTTAGATATTCATGATTTTAGTTTTAATAAAATTGATGATGCAAAAGATGCAAACCCCAAAAAAGCAAACATTATTGATTGTTGGGAAGAAGAGGCGGAAATAGCGTTTGGAAAATCCACTAGCGAAGCTGGCAAGTATGCATTTACCTCTCTTAATGCAGCAACAAAAGATTTATTTGAAGGTAAAATTGATGCAATCGTAACCGCTCCAATCAACAAAGACAATATTCAATCAGATGACTTTAAATTTTCTGGTCATACAGAATATTTAGAATCAAAGTCTACTGGTGAGTCGTTAATGTTGATGATTAGCGAAAACTTAAAAATTGGAATGGTTACAGGACACATTCCTGTTAAAACGATAGCCAACAATCTTACTGTGGATAAAATCTTTGGAAAAATTAAAGTGCTAAACAAAGCGTTAATTCAAGATTTTGCCATTCACAGTCCAAAAATTGCTGTTCTAGGGTTAAACCCTCATGCTGGAGATAATGGGCTTTTAGGCTCAGAAGAAGATGAAATTATTATTCCTGCAATAAACAATGCCAAAAGCATAGGTTTAAATGTATTTGGTCCATACGCAGCTGATGGCTTTTTTGGTTCTGGTAACTATAAAAAGTTTGATGCTGTTTTAGCGATGTATCATGATCAAGGTTTAATTCCTTTCAAATCGTTAGTATTTGGTTCTGGCATTAATTTTACAGCAGGACTGGATATTATCAGAACTTCTCCCGACCATGGAGTAGCTTATGATATTGCTGGGAAAAACATAGCCAACGAGCAATCGTTCCGATCGGCAATTTATTTAGCAATTGATGTTGTAAAAAACAGAAAAATGGACAATGAAATAAACGAAAACCCGTTAAAGGCGAGTCGTGTAAAATAATTTATTAAAAATGATTACTCTGTCTATGAGATACGCTGTTGCTTTTTTATGCATAGTTCTTTTTGTTTCATGTGGAACTTCACAAGTTAAAATTGAAAATGAAGATTTTCCTCCAACCAGTTTTAAAGAATATTATATTGATTGCGAAACAAGTGATGTTGAAAAAATTTATGCTTCGCCAAAAGAAAACCTTTATATTCCGATAAAAATTACTTTAAATGGCGAAACTCACATCGCTAAAATGAGAATTAGAGGAGACACATCTAGAGAAGACCCTAAAAAATCATTAAAAATTAAATTCGATTCTACTTCATTTTCACCTACCGAAATGGTGTTTAATTTAAATGCTGAATATTCTGACAAAACCCTTATAAGACAATACCTTTCAAGCAAACTTATTCAGCAATCTGGGCAAATTTGTTTTAACTCCGAACTGGTTAAAATTTATCTTAACAACAAATATTACGGCTTATATTTAAAGGTGGAAAATATAGATGAGCACTTTCTTAAAAGAAACAATTTATCTAAAAAGAACAATCTTTATAAAGCAACAAAAGACGGAGCGTGCTTAAGTATTTTTGACGATGTTAATGCAAAATGGGAAAAAAAAACCAATAAAAAAGGAAGTTTTAACGACTTAAAAGAGTTGATAGAGAAAGTAAATAACACTCCTGATAAAGATTTTTATTCTTTTGTTAAAAACACTTTTGAATATAAAAGCTTGGTAAATGTTATTGCATTAAACATGTTTTTATCTAACGGAAGTACTTATTATCATAACTATTACCTATATCATGATTTATACAAAACAGGTAAATGGCAACTTTTTCAGTGGGATATTGACAAAAGTTTATCATACTACAATTGGATGCCCTATACTTATCATAGAACTTCTAGTGAATGGGAATCAGACAACCCTTTAATTGAAAGGGCTATTTTATGTGAGCCTATTTTCAACGATATTAAAGAGCGTATTAACGAACTTCACAAGTCCCATTTAAACAACGAATTTGTAACTCCAATTATTGATAAATTAATTCCATTAATTGACCCTGTTGTTGAATTAGACACTCTTGATAAAATCAAAACGAAAAAAGAATGGTTAGCAAATATTAACCGAGAGAAAGAATACTTTAACAACCATTATGCATTATTACAAAATCAATTTAATGAGCAACCTCTAAGTTTTTATGTTCATCGATTCAAACAAACTCAAACTGACACCGTTACTTTTAAGTGGGAAAAATCTAAACATAAGGCGAATAAGAATATTACTTACACGCTAGCTTATGGAACAGATTTTTTATTACTTGACAGCAGCAAAACAACATACATTACAAATATTACCGATACTTTTTACAAACTAAATAGCTTAAAAAACGGAAAGTATTATTGGAAAGTATCTTCAACCGATGGCAATTTTATTACTGAGGGGTTTAACACCAAAAACATCTTAATCTTTAACAGCGGAACATTGGTTTCTGCTAATATTAATTCAAACACTACCTTTACTAAAGAGGGATCTCCTTATATAATAAAAGAAAATTTAACAATAGGAGAAAATGCAACACTTACTATAAATCCTGGTGTTGAAATTCACCTAAAACAAAATGTAAAAATTAGTTGTAACGGGAATATTTTTGCGTCAGGAACGAGAGAAGAACCCATTTATTTTATGCCTGACAACACAAGTAAAAATTGGAGTCATATCTATTTTTATGAAAAAGCAAAAACAGGTTACTTTAAACATGTGCACTTAAAAGATGGAATAATAAACTTTAAAGAAACAGAAGTTACATTAGACAGCTCTTCTATAACTATAAATAATAAAAATTTAGTTGAAGGTGAAAAAAGATCTGCATTGATTTGGGGACTAAAAGGAAAATTAAATGTTTTAAATTCAACCTTTGAGGGGAATGGGACAGGAGAAGGAATGGTTGTTTATTTTGTTGACGCAACTACTGAAAATTCATCCTTTAACAATATGCCTGATGCTATTGAATACATTCAGACAGACAAAGGAATTATTAGAAACAACTTAGTAAGAAATTCACCAGATGATGCTATTGATTTAAACGCCTGTAACAATGTAATTATAGAAAATAACATCTTAATCAATAATTCCGACAAAGGTGTTTCTATAGGCACAGAGCAGTACGGACCTTCTAAAAATGGAGTTGTAGTTAAAAATAACTTGTTTATTAATAACAAAACATGTGTTTCTGTTAAGGACAGCTCTTTTGCTTTAGTTAAGAACAACACTATGATTAACAACAGAAAAGGGTTATACGCTTATAGAAAAAGAAGCGACTATAAGTTGGGCGGTGCAATAAAAGCTGAAAATAATTTATTTTATAATTGCTCTGAGATGTATGCTTGGGCTGATGAATGGTCAACATTAGAGAGGACGAATTCTTTGTCTTACCCTAAAAACATAGGGGGTGATGCAATAAATAAGAAGCCTATTTTTTTAGACACCCTTAATTTTGACTATCACCTTCAAGAAAACAAAAATGATATTGGTGCTTTTTCAAGTAAAACAACTGCAATTAGCTTAGTTAATATTCATATTAAATCTTCTAAAGATAAAAACAGTGGTGATTGGATAGAATTACAAAACAATTACAATATTGATGTTAATTTAACAGGCTATACGATTATTATAAAAACTGAAAAAGGAGAGAAAAAATTCAGGTTTCCTATCGGCACAATTTTACCTCGATTAGCGTCTGTTTATCTTGTTAACAATTTTATTGAGTTTTCTAACATCTATCCTAAGGCATTTAATATTATTGATGAACTCCCTAAACTAACACCCAACGAGACTTCGGTTACACTTATAAACTCAAATGGATTTGTTTTAGATCAACACACTTATCGCGCGATATCTGAAATTGACGAGGCTAAAGGTGTAACAATAAAATCAAATAGAATAAACGATAAATCTCAAAAAAACTGGAGCATTATTGTTGAGTAAATGCTAAAAAAATTAGTCTATATTGTTATATTTTTAGCACTAGCATTAACTATTGCTGCTCAGTTCGCTTACAAAGATGTTTGGATTTACGCAGTTTCTAAAGATAAATTATGGTCTTACGCAATAGTTGATTCTGCTTTAAAAAACACTCCCGACTTTTTATCTAAAATAAGCTGGGTTAATCCAAGTTCTATTGAAGAAATTGAGCTAGATGAAAGTAAAAACAACAAAAACATCCTTTTTAAAACCAATTTATCAGTTGAAAACATCTCGTCCATAAAGCATATTCTATTAGAATATAATAACAAATATTCTATTTCATTATACTTAAACAATAATCTATCCTATAAAGCAAGCAGACACTTAATAACCTCTGAAACAGACCTTTTGACTGGGTCAAAAAACACGTTAAAAATTTATGAAAATTGGTCTAGAGCTAAACGATTTATTAACTTAGAAAAAGTTTCTACCTTTTTAAGAAATGGAGAAAACACAATAATATTATTGGTGGAAAATGTTAATGATTTAAAACATTTTTCTCCTAGTAAAATAAGCATCTCTTTTTTAGAAGAAAAATTACTGCCTGAAGAAGAAAATATAAATCATTTTAGAGAAAATTCTTCATCAATTTTTTCAAGTTCAACCCTGCCTGTTTTTAAAATAAACACAAATAATAAGGCTATTCCTGATGAGCCAAAAATTGAATCTCTATTAAATGTTTTTGATAACAAAAACGAAAACAAAATAACTGACGAGCCTATTTCCTATCAAATAAAAATTGAACGTAGAGGGTTTAGTTCGCAAAACTTTGCTAAAAAATCTTATGGGTTTTCAGTTCTTGATGATGGTATACCAAGAGCAACACCATTATTAGGTTTACCAGCAGCTAAAAAATGGGTCTTATATGGACCATATGCCGACAAATCTTTAATTAGAAATGCTTTAACCTATAGCTTATATAATGATATGGGGCATTATTCAGTTAAAACTGCTTTTATTGAGTTAATTATAAATGACAACTACCAAGGTGTTTATGTGCTTACCGAAAAAATTAATATTGGTCCTAATCACTTAAATATTCCTGAACTTAAAATAGAAAATAACGGTATTACATCGGGAGGCTATTTATTAGAGGTTGACAGGAATAAATGGAGTGCTATTTTCCCTTCATCTAACGACACTTCTCATCTTCCTTTATATTACACGTTGGAATGTCCTAAAACAAAAAAAACAGATAGCTCAACACAAGAATTAATAAAACGTCAATTTAATATTTTCGAAAAGAATTTATATCAAGAAAGCGAGGATATGCTAACCAATGTAGATATAAATTCTTTTGTAGACCACTTTATTATTTCTGAGTTTACTAAAAACATAGATGCTTATAGGCTTAGTACATATATCTACAATCCTGATATAAATGCAAAAACACCTATATTTTATATGGGTCCTATTTGGGATTATAATTTTGCTTACGGACTAACCAATTATAATGATGGCTTTAATCCTGAAAGTTTTGTTTACAATTCGGCTAGCTATGTGCCTTTTTGGTGGGAAAAACTAATGGCAAACAACACATTTAACGACGCTTTAAAAAATCGCTACTTTCAACTAAGAAAAACTACATTGAGCAATGAATATATTCATGCCAAAATAGATTCTTTTTATAACATTTGTAAAACCCCAGCTCAAAACAACTTTAAAAAATGGACCGTTTTAAATAGTAAAGACTTTTGGCCCAACCACTATTTGGGCAAAACATATGAAGACGAAATTGATTATTTAAAAAGTTGGATTAACAAAAGATTATTATTTCTAGATATAGAAATTTTAGACAAAAAAAACAAGTCTCCTCTCTATTTCGAGGTTCAAATAATTAACAAACCAACCTGGATGAATGAAATTCGTAAAAAAGCGAAAGAAAGAGGTGTTTCAGAAAGTGAATTAGTAACTCTAGAAGCTAAAAAAATGAGTAAGAATTAATGCTTATGAGGTTTTTATTTTGCTTATTAATAACTACATCATGCTTTGCAAGCTCTCCTGAAAGCAACAATCTCGACAGTTTTTTTAAAAAAATTGGAATCACGCCAACCGACACTATTGCTTGCTTTTCTAATTTAACCCAGAAAAATAACTACATTCAATATTATTCTATTACTGAAACAAACCTTGATCAGATATATAATGATGTAGTTATACATGACAGTTTATTGTCAAAAATTTATGAAATAAAGCCTGATTTTTTTAATAATCACATGCTTATAGATACTGCGTATAATTTTTCACTTTATAAGAGTACGCAAAACATTATCATAGAAGATTCTCTAGTTTTTTTATCAATACCAAAAAAGGATAAAGAAAAAGTTAACGGTTTATTTGAAAATATTTTATATAAAAAAGTTGAAGATTTGGGTCTAAAAGGAGGAGAGTTCATAGTAATAAAAGCGAACATAATTAAACAAGAAAACACTCCTCTTTATATTTCAATAAATATTAAAAACAAAACTGGTGCTTCATTTTTCTATAAAACAACCTCCACTGAAAAATTAAAAAATGGTCCTATTTTCATAAAATTACCCTCCTATATTACTGATGAAGATGTTGTTAAAATTTATTTCCAAAACTCAAACAGAAACACATTTAATTACAATGATTTAAATTGCCTATTTATAAAGCAAATTCAAACAAATTTTACAAAACCCATAAATATTCCTTGTGCTAAATTTGGGGAAGCTTCAAAAGCAAACCTAATTTTAGAATGGAATAAAACTGACGCAGTAAAAAAAACAGACTTAGAAAACGATTACCATACAGTTCCAGGAGATTCTGGACTAACGATATCATATAGATGTTCTTTATTTGAAGTAAATATAGATTCGTCATTAGATTATTTTCTGGACCTTAATTTTAATCAAAAAATAGAATCGTCTTTTGAAATAAGAGTTCAAATAACAAACAAGCGAAACGAAATAAAATACGAAAAAATATTAACAATGAAAAACTACAAACCTAATATCTGGAACAATTTAAACTTTTCAGAAGAGGTTACATCATTAAGCAAAGATTACATTTTTACCTGTTCGCTAACTGTAACAAAAAATACTCCATTAGAGTTAAAAAAAATGTGCTTAAGTATAAAAAAAAATTAAGGGTAGATTGTTTTGTTAGCTCCTACTTTTTATAACATGTTTAGCAGACCTTTCCAACATATCTTCAATAGAAATTTTTCTACTTTTTGCTTCTTTTTTAACATTGTCAAACCATTCTTTGTTTTTCTTTATTCTTGAAACTACCCTAGCCAACTCCTCTTCAAACTCCTTATTTAGACCTTCTTTTTTATTAATAAAATCTTTATATTTTGATTCCTCTAATAAATTATCTATTTCATCAAAAAAGCCAAAACCAAAATCTTTTAAATTTTGATTTGTAATCATATGAATAATAACATCTTGTTTAATTATTTCTTGATGCTTATTTACAACAGAAATATCTTGTTCATCACCATATTTTTTTGAGGAAAGTTGTCTATTATAAAACCAAAAATCGCCTCCATTTTTAAAACAATTATCAGCTATTGGTGATCTAAAAATATGTAAATAATAACAATCGGCAATTGCTAATACTTTTGGTTTTATTTTATTCGATTCATTAAAACTTAAAATGGGATAAACTATTCTGTCTTGTTTTAAGTCAAATAATAAATTCATTGCATCACCTTGGTCATTATCAAAATATCTTGCGGTATCAGAATTTTCTAAGCCAACAATATTAATATCTGGCATGTCAATTTTTCTAATTTTTTCGATATAGTCAACCAAATATATTCCCGATTTAATCATGCTGTAATATGACCAATGCTCCCCTTGTTTATAGTAAGCTGGGTAATAACTCGTATCATTAAAATTTATTAGAAATTCATTTAAATCAACAAAGTTTAATCCTATTCTTTTTGATTTTTTGATAAAACATTCAGTATTAGTTTGCCCTATTTTATTATTTGAATATCTTTTCGGAATAAATTGAGGAATTACAAACTCTTTGCTTGGAGCATAAACTGTTATTAAATCAATGTTCAATTCGTTTTTAAGCTTAATTTGAGTTTCTTTTACTTTTGTTAAAATACTGTCAATACGAGCTTCTCCGATAAAATCCTTACCAGAAATAGTATTTTCAATATAACCCTGTCCATATGTATAACCATCTAGTCCAAGAACTAAGCTGTTAGCGTTTAGTTTATCAAACAAAGAAAAGTCAATTTGATTGTATAGTTTAATAAAAAAACCCCTAAAACCAATGTGGTCGGTATAATATTTTTCATAACTTGATTGGTATTCTCCAGAAAACCATGTTTCTATAGTTTTTACAGGTTTTGATGCTAAACTATAAACACCTTTAATCTCTATTTCTCGAAAATAAGTTGTTGTTTTTTGAAATAATGGAAGAAACAAAAAGCATATAATTAAAAAAAATAATACCTTGGAAAACCTTGTGTTTTTTTTATTCTTTTTCATTAATTACTTTCTGTTTTTTATAACATGTATTGCTGATCGTTTTAACATTTCTTCAATCGATACACCCCTATTTTCAGCTTCTACTTTGACTTTGTCAAACCATTCTTTGTTGTTTTTTATTCTTTCTATAATCTTGTTTACTTCCTGTTGTAGTTTGTTTTTTACCTTCTTAAACACCTGAACCTCATAATTAATTCCGTAAACTTTGAAGGATTTTTCTGGTTTAAAAGTTTTAACATGACTTAAGCTTGGATCGTTATACATTGTTGTCAATGAAATTTTTCCTTCAATTTCAGAAAATTGTCCATCCCACAAAATTAATTCACCAAACTCAACATTATTTGACGGGTTTTTTTTGTCCTTAAACATTTTAAACATTTCCATATTTGTATCTTTTCCAAAAGGATCAATACCTGCTTGATAAGCAAAATATGGAGGCATATAGTAAATCTTCACACCTTTATGTTCGTTTTTATACCATTCCGCAGCTTCTAACAGCACTTTTTCCGAACTAATCATTCTGTCATCAACAAAATGGTTTTGAACTGTTAAATAAGCTGTATATGAGCCAACTATTAATAATAGAAAAGAAAAAGGCTTAGATAGAGTTTTGATTGGTAATAAAGATTCTATTTTATTTAAAGCAAAAACCGCAACTAAAGCAACTAAAGGAGCTATTGTAGCTAAAATTCTTAACAATCCTGCAGAACCCTGCATCCCTTTCCACCACAATATTGAGTGAGCACCAACAACTAAAAATACAGGGAATACAACAAGCAAATTCCATTGTAAATTTGAGGGAGTTAGTTTTGTTTTAATAAAATTATAAGATATTACAGAAATCCCAACTAAAAAAGAAAAGGATATATATTTCCCAAAGGTATCTTTATAGCTTCCAACAAAATGAAACAACTCCCCTGATCCGTAAGTTCCTGTTGAGGAATAAGGTCTTTTTGTAAAAACCCAAAAGAAATCATCGTGAGTAAAAGACCCTGCTATGCTATAAATTATAATTGATAAACCAATAATTGGAATGTACTTATACTTTTTAATTACCAATAAATACAGAACAAAACTCATTATTACAAATAAGCTTTCTGGCCTAGAGAAATAAGAAAAAGAAAGGATTATACACCCTGTAAAATAATTTTCTTTTAAAAAGTAATATAAAGCTGCTACAATAAGTGTTGCTAACAATATTTCTGTTAAACCAGAAACAACAACACCAAAATAAATGGGAATAGAAAAACAAAACAAAATAGCTAACCAACCATTTTTCAAAGAAAATAATTTGGCAATTTTTAATAAAAAAAAACTGGTTACCACAAAAAGAAGTGTATTAAAAAACAGCATACCTTTAAACCCAAATTGAGCAAAAGGTGAGCTTAACAACGTAAAAAGGGGTTTGCCCCAATGGTCAAAAAAAAGAGCAGGATAATCCCATGAATGTTTTGCAATTAAGAAATGTTTTAACCCGTCTCCTGGGTCTAATATACTCTCGCCAAGCGATAGAGAATAAAAACAAAACACAATGGCTAATAATAGAACAATCAAAAAATTAAACGATTTTTTTAATATGCTCATAAATAAAATTTTTACTTCTTATTGTTGAATAGATGAATAGCGTTTGCTCTAACTGTTTGATCAACTGTTTGGTTTCTTTCTTTCGCTTGAATATAAATAAATTTCATCCATTCTGGGTTATTTCTTATGCTTTCTTCCAGCCTTTTTACTTCTTTATCTTTAGGGCTTTCTACCCCTTCTAAAATATATTTATAATCCTCAAGGAAACCAAAGCCAAAACGATGCAAATTGTCTTCTGTAGCCATCAATAGTATAACATTTCTAGATAATATTTCTTCTTTTTTATCTAGTTTATGAACGTTTGTTTCTTTACCCGATTCGTAAGGCCAAAGTTCGATTCTATTATAGTACCAAAAACTAGACTCAGAGTTGAAAACGTTTTCATAAAAAGGGTAAAAACCATAAAAGCTTTGAGAATAACTATCTCCTATAATTAACACATTTGGCTTATAATATTTATCTTCCTCAAACTCTACAACCGGATAATTCATTAAAAAATTTTCTGGCAACCAAAGAGTGTTCATTGCTTTTGCAATATCATTATCTGTGTACCTCAAACTATCTTTTGTTAAAACACCTGGTTTTTGTATGTAGCCTCTTAAATTCTTTTTTGTTTTTTCTTCGATAAATCGAGTTAAAGAGTTAAATGTTAAAATCGTACTATAGCCAGACCAATGCATTCCGTTTTTAGGAAATAACGGATATTCGGTTTTAGTATTTCTTAATAACTCACTTAAATCAACAATATTTGCATCCTTTTCTATCAGCCTCTTTGTTAGGTAGTCATAATTGTTAGTTTTCTTTTGTGATAAGGCAAACCTAGTTGGTATATATTCTTTTAAAAACGAAGCTTTACCTGGTGCAATAACAGCAACTAAAAGAATTCCTCGCTTTTCTAAATCTATTTGAGCAGACTTAAAGTCGTCAACTATTTTGTTTAGCTTATCTTCTCCTGCAAAATTCTTACCCAAATAAGACTCAATTACATTTTCTTGAAACAAGACTTTATCTTTTCCTATAATCGTGTTAACAGAATTTGCTTTATTAAAAAGGGAAAAACAATATTGATTATATGTTCTTACCAAGGTTTTTTTAAATCCTATAGTATCATTAAAAAAACTAGAGAATTGTTCTTGATAACTACCCGTCAACCAATTATTCCAATTTAGTTCTGGTTCTTCGGCAACAGTATATTCACCACCCAAAGGTTCCTCTTCAAATAATTGTATATTCCATTGAATTAACGGTATAAATAAAAGAAAAAATACTAACCCTAACAATAATTTTTTCATTCATCAAAATCTAAAATAAATAAATGGATTAAAGCCAGACGAAGTTATTGTGCTTAAACTTAAAACAAATAAAATTAAAAACAAGAAGGTTCCGAAAACATAACCTTTATTTGTATAGCTCTCAGCAAAAAAAGTTTTCTGCTCTAGTTTTAAACCTAGCTTAGAAACAGTAATAAAAGCAAAAATTATTGCAACAACTAATATCGTCCAAAATTGTTGGTCTAAATAATGGTCAATAGATCTAAAATCAAAAGCAAACATCTTTTTTATATAAAATCCCGCTTGGCTTAAGGACTCCACCCTAAACAACACCCATCCAACTATTGTAATTATAAATGTAATTAAGATACTTGGATACTTACCAATAACGCTGTACACTTTTAATAAAAATAAACGATCTAATATTAAGAAAAACCCATGAAAAGCTCCCCATAAAACAAAGTTCCATGCTGCACCATGCCAAAGACCAGATAGAATGAAAACAATCCATAAATTTGAATAAAGTCTAGTTTTAGATTTCACCCTATTACCACCTAAAGGTATATAAAGGTAGTCTCGCATAAAACTTCCTAAAGTAATGTGCCACCTTCTCCAGAATTCAGTTATGTTTTGAGAAACATATGGGTTATTAAAGTTTTCCGGAAACTTAAATCCTAATATTTTGCCCAAACCAATTGCCATGTCGGAATAACCAGAAAAATCATAATAAATTTGAAATGTATATGCTAAAGAACCTATCCAGACTATTGGTGTTGTTAAATCTTCTTCTGCCATTGAAAAAACTCGATCAGCCTCAAGTCCCATAACGTTAGCAATTAACACTTTTTTTGCAAGACCTATTCCAAATCTGAAGAACCCTAATAACTTATTATCAACGGTTTCAAGGTCTTCTCTATTTTCAATTTGATCAGCTATTTCATTAAAACGAACAATTGGACCAGCAATCATTTGAGGAAATAACATAATATAAACTAAGTACTGCAAAGGTGTTTTTAATGGTTTGTGTGTTCCCCTAAAAACATCTATAGAATATGTAAGTGTTTGAAACGTATAAAACGAAATTCCTATAGGTAAAACAACGCTTGTCCAAGAAACATTTTCTTGTCCAAAAGAAGATAAAACCCCGTTAACATTTTCAATAAAGAAATTAGCATATTTAAAATAAAGGAGTAAACCAAGGTTTATAGAAATAGAAATAGTTAACAGCCAAAGCCTTGTTCTTTTAACTTTGGACTTATACATTGAATCAATTAAGTAAAAGTCAACAATAACAGAACCAACTACTACAAAAACAAACTTAGGTGCACCCCAAGCATAAAAAAATAAACTAGCAATTAATATTACCCAGTTTTTATATTTAACAGCAGCTAAATGATAAAAAAACAGGAAAACGGGTAAAAAAAGTAATAAAAAGAAAGTACTACTAAAAACCATTAGTTGCTTTTATTATTTATAACATATCTTGCAGATCTAACTAACATCGAATCTAAACTTATTCCTCTTTCTAGGGCTTGTTTTTCAACTTGACTAAACCATTCAGGATTATTTTTAATCTTATCAATTTGCTTTTCCAGCTCACTAGGAACAATTTCTTCAAAGCCATTTTGCTTAGCCATAAACTTAGCGTTTTTGCTAAGAGATTCTTCTGTTGAAATTCCTAATTCAACAGCTTGCTTCTCAACTTGAAGCATCCAGTCAGCATCTTCAGAAATTCTTTTGATAAAATAATCATAATCCTTTTTTACCTCTTCTTTTTTTAAAGCAGAAGATTCTTGAAGATTTTCCTCGACATTATTATTTTCTTCAGAAGAAGAACACGCAAACAACATTGCAAAAACAACAACTAAAAGAGCATTTTTTTTCATTTCTTATATAGGTTAAATTATTTACTAAAAAGATTATATTTAAGAATACAATATATGGCTCTAAAACCATCTTTCCACCCAATTTTTTTACCCTCTTCATAGGTTCTTCCATAGTACGAAATTCCAACCTCATAAATTCTTAAATTAGGAACTCTAGACAATTTTGCTGTTAATTCAGGTTCAAATCCAAAGCGTTTTTCTTTTAAATTTAAGCTTTTAGCCACATCGCTTTTCATCAATTTATAACAGGTTTCCATATCTGTTAAATTTAAATTAGTGAACATGTTGGATAAAAATGTCAAAAATTTATTTCCTATAGAGTGCCAAAAGAATAAAATTCGATGAGGGTTTCCTCCTAAAAACCGAGAACCATAAACTACATCAGCAAATCCCTCCACAATTGGTTTTAACAAGTCGTTATATTCTCTTGGGTCATACTCCAAATCAGCATCTTGAACAATTAAATATTCCCCAGTAGCCAATTCTATTGCCTTATGAATTGCTGCGCCTTTTCCTTGATTGTATTCTTGAGAAAATAATCTAATATCTAAGTCTGGATTTTCATTAATGTATTTTTCGATTACTTCAACAGAGTTGTCGGAAGAAAAATCATTAACGATAATAATTTCTTTTTGTATTCCAGATGTAAGTTGTACATCTTTAACTTTATTCAAAATTAAATGAATGGTTTTTGCCTCATTATAGGCAGGAATCAAAATTGATAGTTTAAACATACATTATTTTTAAGCATCCAAATATAACAATAATGTATGTTTATAGCTCTCTATTTTGATTGAGTAGGAATTTTTTATGACCAAACAAGTAAGTGTCTGTAAATCAGCGCTTTAAAAACATTCGTTTTGTGGGGTTTTTAGAAGTTTTTGAAGGTAAAGTATTGCCGAGCACCAAAAACTCGTTAAATCGCTTAAAAAGAAGAAAAAACAATTGTTTCACGTGAAACATCTACCTTCCCATATGAACCATCAAAACAGAAATATCCGAAGCAGAAATTCCACTTATACGCGAGGCTTGGCCTAATGTGTTTGGTTTTACTTTATTAAGCTTCTCAACTGCCTCAGCGGAAAGTGAACTTAATTTAGAAAAATCTATATTATCATGTAGTTTGATATTTTCAAGTCGCATCATTTTATCAGCAACATCTTTCTCACGAGAAATATAACCATCATATTTCATCAATATTTCAGCACTCTCTATAACTTCTTCAGAAAAAGAATTTAGACTGTTATTAAGATCTTCTGAATAACTCATCAATTCAGTAATCTTAACATTTGGCCTAGTTAAAACAGAAGACGCTTTAACCTTTTGTTTCAAAGGAGATGATGAATAAGTAGACAAATATTCATTTACTTCTTTAGGATCAACACTAGTTCTTTCAAAACTTTTAATAACAGATTCTATATCGGATTGTTTGGATAAAACTTTATCTAATCTATCTTTAGAAGCTAATCCTAAATTAAATGAACGTTCGGTTAAACGTATGTCTGCATTATCTTGTCGTAACAATATACGATACTCAGCCCTAGAAGTAAACATTCTATAAGGCTCAGTTGTACCTTTAGTTATCAAATCGTCTAACAAAACTCCAATATATGCTTCATTACGCTTAAGTATAAAGGGCTCTTCATTATTAATTTTTAAATGAGCGTTTATTCCAGCCATCAAACCTTGTCCAGCAGCTTCTTCATAACCTGTGGTTCCATTAATTTGACCAGCAAAATACAAACCTTCTACACCTTTAGTTTCAAGTGTTATATTTAATTGCGTTGGCTGAAAGAAATCATACTCAATAGCATAACCAGGTCTAAACATTTTAGCTTTTTCAAAACCAGGAATTAAATGCATTGCTTTATATTGAACATCTTCAGGTAGAGATGTAGAAAAACCATTTACATAAATTTCGCATGTCTCCCAACCTTCAGGTTCAATAAACAATTGGTGTCTATTACGTTCAGAAAAACGAACAATTTTATCTTCAATTGAAGGACAATAACGGGGCCCTAGACCTTGTATTCTACCTTGAAACATTGGAGATTTTTCAAACCCAGTACGAAGGATATCATGAACATCATCATTTGTATAAGTAATATGACAGCTACGTTGTTTTGTTAATATACTTGTGTTAGAAAAAGAAAACTTAGATGGCTTATCATCTCCAGGTTGTTCTTCCATTTTAGAATAATCTAACGATCTTCCATCAACCCTAGGAGGGGTGCCTGTTTTCATTCTTCCTGATTCAAAACCCAAAGAAACAAGCTGCTCAGTCAAACCTATAGAAGGTCTATCTCCAGCCCTTCCACCACCAAATTGTTTTTCACCAATATGAATTAAACCATTAAGAAAAGTACCATTTGTAAGTATAACAGATTTAGCTTTAAACTCAACCCCAATTTGAGTTTTAACACCAACACATTTACCACCTTCTAAAATAAGTTCAACAACCATATCTTGCCAAAAATCTACGTTCTCAGTTTGCTCTAACATCATTCGCCATTCGTTAGAAAAAACCATACGATCATTTTGAGTTCTAGGGCTCCACATAGCTGGGCCTTTTGACTTATTTAGCATTTTAAATTGGATAGCGCTTTTATCGCTTACAATTCCTGAGTATCCGCCCAGAGCATCAATTTCACGAACTATTTGACCTTTTGCTACACCACCCATAGCTGGGTTGCAAGACATTTGAGCAATAGCATTTAGATTCATGGTTATTAACAAAACCTTAGAACCCAGATTTGCAGCAGCAGCAGCAGCTTCACAGCCAGCATGACCAGCACCTACAACTATAATATCGTAACTGTTATTCATATAAAAAAATTAGGTGTTCCACGTGAAACAATCAAGGAAGCAAATTTAAATAAAAATCTTCCTTGGAACGCATTAAGGTTGATTCTTCTTCGGATTTATCTTTATAGCCAGCCAAGTGTAAAACCCCATGAACAATAACACGAGAAAGTTCATTTTTAAAAGGTTTATTATACAATAAAGCATTTTCTTTAACACGATCAATGCTAATAAAAATATCGCCAGCGATAACTCCAGATTCTGTATAATCAAAAGTAATTATATCTGTGTATGTGTCATGATTTAAATACTGAAGATTAATCTTATGTAGATATTCATCATCACAAAAAACAAAAGATAGTTCGCCAGAAATTTTATTCTCAGATTCAACAACATTTTGAAGCCATGAAATATAATTTGATTCATCGATTAATTCAAAATCAATGTCTTCAGAAAAAAAAGAGATGGTGCTCATAAAGGACAACTTAACTATTTGTTAGACAAAACTTTAAAGAAACAGCAGAGCCGTTTTCTTCATAGACAACTTCGTCTGCAAGTGAATTCATTAAAAAGACACCTCTACCGTTTAATTTATTAATATTCTCAGGCAAGGTTGGGTCTGGAACTTGATTTAGATCAAAGCCATTTCCTTCGTCTTTAACAACAAAACAAACTTCATTACTACTAACAACATAAGTTAAAGTAACTTTTTTGGAAACATCCTCTTTATTGCCATGAACAATAGCATTATTTACAGCCTCTGTTAATGCAATTAAAATATTTCCATAATTATCTTCAGTAATGTGGCAGTTGTCACATACCGAATCAATTAGCTTTTCGATTTGAATAAGGTTAGAAATGTCTGAAGATAAAACTAAGTTTTGAGCAAGTAAGGTCATTGATTAATCTTTTGAAAATATTGCGAAACTTTCTTTTTATAAAATAAATTAAAATTAGGAGGTGTTGTTTTTAACAAATCTACCTCTTGATCTTTCTTCTTGTTATACTCAAAATAAAGTTCAGGGTTACTAAAATTATCGTTTTTTCCTTCAGTTGACTCTCGTTTATCATCAAACTCTCTTTCTCTATCAGCTTTTTCAGACTCTAATAGACGGGTAAGAATTTCCTTTTGTCTGTTTATTGTTTGTTGGGTAATACGTTTATTAACGAGATCTGTTTCTGTCTCTTCCATTAATTTTGACATTTGATCAACACCGCTTTTACCTTCCTTATTCATTTCGTTACGCATTTTTTGTAACTGATCTCTAATTTTAGCTTGTTGAGCTGCCGCTTTTGCAAAAGACTCACTTGAACTTCCTTTTCCACCAGGCATTCCTTTTCCTTCCTGCTCACCCTTTTTACCTCCTGGTTTTTTTCCTTCTTCCAAGGCCTTTTTTAAATCATCAAGCTGTTTATTTAGTTGCTCTTGCATAGACTTAACACTTCCTGGTCCAGGTTTTGGCTTTCCAGAACCCCCTGGGTTGTCACAACTTCCTTCACCAGGCTTTTGTTGTGCTTGTTGTTGCATTTGCTGTAACGCTTCATCAAATAATAAAGCTAAATTATTAATAGATGTCATGATATATTGTTGACGACTCACAACCATAGGTGTTTGTCGCTCTTGCATAAAGTCAATAGCTTTAGCAATGTTAGAATTAATAGTTCTTATTTCCTTGTTAATTGTTGATTCCAACTGAACAACACGTTTGCTCAAAGAAAAAAGAGAATCTTCAATCATTTTCGCATCATCTTTTAGCTTTTTTTGCTGCTGAGCTAGTTTTACATATTCAGGACTTTCTCGTTTTACAACTTTAAATTTTTCCATTAAAGCTTCTTGGTCAAAAGATAGGTGTAAAAGGTTTTCTAACAACTGACGCAAAGCATCCATGTCTTCACCTTCACTTTCAGCGCTTTGCATTTCTTTCATCTGTTGAGCCATTTGCTCCATTTGTTCTGCAGCACTTTTTTGAGATTCAGAAGATTTTTTATTCTTATTGTTGCTTAATTGGTCCGAGCTTTTTTTCATGTCATCTGACACTTGCTCCTGCTTTTCTTTCATGTCGTCAAAATCTTTTGGCCTTTCAAGTTCTTTGTTCTTCTCTTTTAGCTCGTTTAAATCGTTTTTAAGCTCTTCAAACTCTTTTTTAAGCTCTTCCTGTTTCTCTTCTAACTTTTCATTGCTCTGTTCTTTATTTTCAGTTTGTTCGGCAAGTTTATTTTGCTCCTCAGTTAACTTTTCCATTTTGTTTTTAGCTTCCTCTAACTTTTGTTCAAACTCCATTTGCTTAAACAGCTCTAATGAACGATCTAATTCTTTCTCTAAATCAACACTAGATTCATCCATTTTTTCCAATTCGTTTTCAAGTGAATTTTTGTCTAGCTTTTCCATCATTTCTTCCAAACGCTCCATTAATTCTTTCATCTCATCCGTCATTAAATCATCGAAAAGTTTTTGCAATTGTTCTTGCTTTTTAAGGATTTCTTCATTGTATTTTTTGTACTCGTTTTGTTGCTGATTGTTTGTTTGATTTTCTAACTTAAGGTCTGCCAATTTATTTTCAAGCTCTTTTTGTTTTTCAACCAACTCCTTTATTTTCTGTTTTTCTTCCCATCCCAACTCTTTCTTCTCAGCCATTTTTTTTCTCAATTCCTCAACTTCTTTTTTTAGTTCTTTAGCACCATCAATGCTTTCAGATAGTTGATTTTTAATACTCTCATTAGATTTGTTTGTCTTTTCATCTCTTTCCTTTAGTGTTTTTAATCTATACGTTTTAACACTAGTTTTAACAGATTTTCGACCATTAACACCATCATTATCCCACAATTCAAAATAGTAAGCAACTTCATCTCCAGGTAAAATATTCATTGTTTCCATGTTCCAAAAATGGAAAAAATCGTCAGCTAGTAACGTTTTGCTTACTGGCATTTCAGTCGTTGTTTTTTCATTTCTTTGAGGAAGACTGTCTATTTTAGTTAAAATTTGACAATTAAAAGTAAGGCGAGAAAAACCGTAATCGTCTTCTATTTTTCCTTTAAAATAAATTCTTTTTTCATTAAGTGAATCTTGTTTTTCATTGGCTTGTATTGTTGGGTAGTGATCAGGAATTACCTGAGCAAAATAACTTACCGTATCACCAAAACTTATTTGTTTATTTACAGGAACAAAAGAGTACTTAAAACTTCTTTTTGCCAGAGAAGAGAAAACAAATTGATTGTTTGTTGGGTTTAATATTATACTACTATCAGCCAATAAAAACATTAATTGACCTGCATCTTCAGTTTCTATTAACCATTTAACAGCTGTCCCTTCAGGAATAATTAAATCTCCATTGTTTTCAATTGTTTCTGAAACCTTTGAGATGTAGTTTGGATAATTTAACTCGATTTTAAAACGAGTTAAAATTGGATTTGGCAAAACAGTTAAAAGATATTCTTCTGAGTCGAAACCTGATGAATAAATAGTAAACGATTGTGCTTCTTGGACATTTTTAAAAACAAAAGAAAACTTAGTATTACTAATCTTACTAAAAGGTGTTTTTACATTGTTTTGATTCAAATAAAGTTTATCGGGGATTTGATCTCCCGAAATCTCGATGTTTAACTCAAAGTCCTTATTTTTTAAAACCGTTAACTTTTCATTAGAAATATTTATTTGAAAAGGAGCAACAGGCTTAATTTCTGTATTGTAGTTTATTAACCTATTTGTACCCACCTGAAAAACACTTGGTGAAAAAATTGAAATAAACAACACTAAAAACAATGGAATAGCAGCAAACTTTAAATGTTTTAGGTTTTCCTTTAAGTTAACGGCATCGGTAAATGGCACGGGTTTTAATTCTATCGATTTTTGGTCAACACCTGCAATAACTAGTTGATTATCATGGGTTTGAGACATCTCTTGAAGCTGTAAAACATTGGTTAACTTATCTTTAACTCCTGTAAAATGTCGCCCAATAATTTCGGCAGCTTGTTCATGATTAATTACCTTTCCTAATTTGTATAGCTTTGAAATAGGTATAAAAATGTATTGAACAAGAATGTATGCTGCAGCAGCAAAAAAAGAATAGAAAATTACCGTTCTTCCTGTTGTGTTAAACTGGGCAAAATATTCGATAGTAGTTAGCAACACAAATAAACCCAACAGAAGCGCAAGACTATAAATACCCCCTTTTAAAAGACGATTTTTATAATACTTTCGAATAAAAGCATCTAGTTTTTGTATTAATATTTGATAATTGCTACTCATTAAATTTCTTAAACGACCTTTATGTTTCGCTTATTGCAAACTCATAAAGTTCGTAATTTTTAAAATAAGGTGCTTACTTATTTTTTGGATTCAGTTTTAGCAATAAATCCATAATTATTTGTGGTGATATTTTAGTAATACAATCACAATCTTCTCCTTTGGCACATTGTTCACATTTTGGGCTGTAAACAATTGCTTGAGCTTTTAATCCTAATGGTTTCCATCTTCCTGGATGAATCGGTCTTCTTGAGCTATAAAGTCCAATTGCATTTATGCCTAAAGAAGAGGCGATATGAAGTGGGCCAGTACTTGCCGCAATCAACCCGTCTGAGCTACCAATAAAACTTATAAACTCTTCTAAATTAAGTTTTCCTAATAAAGAAATTACATTGGGGTGGTTTAAATCTAAATCGTTTCCAATCAACTCTTTTTCGGTTTCTGTTCCAGAAATAAACAATTTAAATTGGTTTTGAGGTAAAATAGAAATAAGTTCTTGAAAGTTTTTTAATCCCCACTCTTTTGCACTTCCTTGAGATTTAGGGTGTAAAATTAAATTAAATCGATTTGGATCTATTAACTCTTTTAGCTTTTCAGGTAGTTTGTTTTTAACTTGAAACCCATAGTATTTATGCAATTCGTCGCTCTCAAAAGCTTTTGTAATTCCAATAGGGCTTAAAAGCTTTAAGTTTAATTGGGCTTCGTGTAAATTTGATTTTTTTCTAGAAAAATAAACCTTTTTATTACAGGTAAACACGTGTGGTATTCGTCCTAACGTTCCTATTCTGTTTTTTATTTTAGCTTTTTTTGCTAGCTCAGCAACTTTTTTGTTTGGAAAAACATGAACAATCGTGTCAGCCTCAATTTTTTCAAATTCCGCTAAAGGGTTCTCTTTTTTTTGGATTTCGTCCCAATTTAAAAACTCATCAACATGTTGAGAAAGCTCAATAATAGACTTTGTGTATGTTTTTCCTAGAAAATAGATTTTACAGTTTGGGTATTTTTCTTTTATGATTCCAGCCATTGGCAAGGTTAAAATCACATCCCCAATGCTATCTGTTCTGCTAATTATTAAGCGTTTAGGAATCATTTTTCTTCTTGGAGTTGTTTTATTTTAGCATACTTTAAAAATGTGGCGTGACTAGAAATTAAAGCAATTACCAACCCATAATAGCCATCTAAAATTCCTAATTTAAAAATATAATCTCTATAAAACTTAACAAGAGGGTTAAACACTACATTAAACAAAGATGCTTTTTTTCCTTTTTTTATTGCAGCCTCTGCTGCAATGTCAGTAAAGTAATTAACCTGAGCTAAATGATCTGCTATTGAGTAATAACTATAATGAAGGATGTCCTTATTTATGTGTTTAATATTGTTTGTTCTCAACTCATAGCGATCGTGAGGGTTTTCTCCTTTCCATTCGCCCAAGCGGCTATCCCATAATCGTAATTTTTTATCCGGATACCACCCACTATGCTTAATCCATTTTCCACAATAATTAGTTAATCGATTAAAAACATATCCATCGTGCGTCCAGTTTTCTTTAATTTTTTGAATTTCTTTTACAAGCTCTGGAGTTAAAGCTTCATCAGCATCTAATGATAAAATATGTGGATATTTTGCTCTTGTTATTGCCCAGTTTTTTTGCTCTATATGCCCTTCAAATCCATGCTCAATAAAACTGGTTTTATGATTTAAACAAATTTCTTTGGTTTTATCAGTTGAAAATGAATCAACAATCAATATTTCGTCAGCAATATCTTTAACTGAAATTAAACACCTTTCGATATTTACTTCCTCGTTGTATGTTATTATTACTACCGAGAGCTTAACCTGCATAACACAAAGTAACGAAATCTAAATTATTATTTATTCGTGAATTTCTTTAATGTAAAAGAAAATGTTGACCCAACATCTGGCGTGCTTCTCACATTAATGGTTTGTTCGTGAGCTTCTATAATGTGTTTTACAATAGAAAGACCTAAGCCAGAACCTCCGGCATTTCTTGCTCTTCCTTTATCTGTTCTATAAAAACGTTCAAACAACCTTGTGTGATGTTCTTCTGGAATTCCTTGTCCGTTATCAGAAACTTCAACCAAAATAAATTCATCCATGTCGAAAAACTCTATTTTAGTTTCTCCATCTTCTTTTCCATATTTAAACGAATTAACTATTAGGTTAACTAAAACTTGACTTATTTTATCACTATCTGCTAAAACAAAAACAGATGGTTTGTTGGTGTGGTTTACAACACTTGTTTTAATGTTTTTTTCTTGTGCGGTAATGTCTATAGAATTGATGGTCTCTTTTGTTAACTCGATTAAATCAACTTTTTTAAGGTTCATTTCAATAACTCCCGCTTCTAGCTTTGTAATTTGATCCAAATCATCAATAATAGCAATCATTCGCTCTACACTTTTGTTTGCCTTTGTTAGGTAGCTAACATTGATGTTTTCATCATAAATGCCGCCCTCAAGCAATGTTAACAAATACCCTTGAATATTAAATATAGGTGTTTTTAGCTCGTGAGAAACATTTCCAACAAACTCACGACGATAAGATTCCATGTCTTTTAATCGTTCTATTTCTTGTTTGTTTGTTTTATCCCACTCTATTACGTCTTCACGCACTTGCGTAAGTATGTCTTTATCTAAGTTAAGCTTATTAAACTCTGTTGTTTTATTTCTTTTTAAATTGTGTATTGTTCGATAAACTAATTTGATTTTTGTGTAAATAAACTTTTCGATGGCAATTAAAAACCCATAATAAGAGGAAATAAATGTTGCCGGATAAACACACACTAACACCAATAAATTATATTTATCGGCATAAGTTTGAGCTAATAAAACAATAATGGTAACAATGGTTGCTACCAAAAAAGAAATTCTAAGGGCTATCCCTTTGGGGGTAAGGTTGTTCACAAGAACAAAGGTAAATGATTTTTTATAATAAAGTACTAGGCTTCAAACTTATATCCAACACCTTTAATAGTTTTAATGTATTGGTCGCCTAGTTTTTCTCTTAGTTTTCTTACGTGAACATCTATGGTTCTGTCTCCAACCACAACTTCACCCCCCCAAACAGTACCTAAAATAACTTCTCTAGTAAACACCTTTCCTGGCTTTGAAATTAAAAGGGCCAGCAATTCAAATTCTTTTTTAGGAAAAGAATATTCTGTTCCTTCTTTATAAACTAAATATTTTTCTCTATCAATTCGAATGCCTCCTTCTTGTTCGGAAGTTTCTTCTTGAGGCGAACCTTTTCTTCTTAGTATTGCTTTAACTCTACTAACTAAAAGCCTTGGTTTTATAGGTTTAGATATATAATCATCTGCCCCTGCGTCAAACCCTGCTACCTGTGAGTAATCTTCTCCTCGTGCACTAAGAAACACGATTAACGTATCTTTTAATTTTTCTATGTTTCTTAGCTCTAAGCACGCCTCAATGCCATCCATTTCAGGCATCATTACATCTAAAATAATAAGGTCTGGCTCTTCTTTTTGAGCAACCTGAATAGCCTCTCTACCATTAGAAGACGTTATTACTTTATACCCTTCTTTAGAAAGGTTATAACTAATGAACTCTAAAATGTCTTGTTCGTCATCAACTAATAGTATCTTTTCCATTCTTTAATTATTTTATTCTCCTACGAAGATACGCCCGTTCTTTAATTATAGGTGTTAAATTAACATTAAATTATTTTCTTTCTCAGCAAAACCGGTAGTCATGTGAATTAATAAAATACAAATCAATTTTGTTGTTAATGTTTACTTAACACGAAGTTAAAGCAATTGTAAAGTTGCTTTCATTAACACATAACCTTAAGGAACTTATTTTGCATTGTAAAAAATTATAAAACGAAAATCTAATTAATCAAATTTAAAATCTAAATTAAAATGAAAACAAAAAAACTATTATTTGCTTCAGCCTTAATACTTGGAACAAGCTTAGTGTTTACTTCTTGTTCGAAGAAAAAAGATAGTAACGACGAGGAAATTATATTGCCTGTAACTACTCCTGAAGCTTCTTTTCCCTCAATAACAGTATCAGGAAACATAACTACAAACACAATATGGACAAAAGACAAAGTAGTATTGTTAGATGGTCGTGTTGTTGTTGTTGCTCCAGCTGAATTAACAATTGAAGCAGGAACAGTAATTAAGGGGAAAGCAGGAGATGGTGCTAGTGCTTCTGTTTTAATAGTAGGTGTTGGCGCTAAAATTCATGCTACAGGAACAGCTTCAAGCCCAATAATTTTTACTGGAGAAGATGATCAAATTCTTCCTGGACAAATAGAAAGTCCAAACTTAACAGTTGCCAACAAAGGTTTGTGGGGGGGTGTTATCATCTTAGGAGATGCTCCTGTTTCACCAAGCTCTGGAACAACAGCAGAAGTTGAAGGTATTCCTGCAGGAACAGCAGGAACTACTTATGGTGGTTCAGATGTTGCTGATAACTCTGGAGAGTTTCAGTATTGCTCAATTAGACATGGTGGAATTGTTTTGTCTGGAGGTAATGAAATAAATGGCTTAACACTTGGAGGTGTTGGAAGTGGCACAACAATAAATCACGTTGAAATTTATGCAGGATTAGATGATGGTATTGAGTTTTTTGGTGGTGCTGTTAATGTTACTGATGCTATTGTTATTAAAATTGACGATGATTGTTATGATGTTGATCAATCTTATAGTGGAACTATTTCAAACTTTGTTGCTGTTTTAGGTCCTAATCAAGATGGTGACGCTTTTGAAATAGATGGTCCAGAAGGGTCTGCAAACAGCTCTGGTTTGTTTACATTTAACAAAGGGTATGTTGTTGGTTCTGGTGCTTCATCAACAATTTCTAACGGAAACTTTGCGGTATTTAAATCAAAAGCTCAAGGTACTTTACAAAACATACATTTTACAGGTTTTAAATCTGGCGCTTTAGTTAGGATTCTTGGTGCTGATGCTTATGGTAATTATGCAGGAACGGGCGCTTCTACACTAACTATTACAAACAACACTTTTAATGTGGCTTCTTTGTCAGGAGTGTTGAATTCAGACCAAGCTGGTTTTGATGCGACAACATTTAATGGTTCAAACACAACCAATACTGGTATTACAAACGGAATTGATATGAGTCAATTTGCAGGGTGGTCTTTAGCTTCAAATACTGCTCAATACAAAATGCAATAACTAATTAACAATTAGTTAATGTTGAAGTAATACTTACAACATTTTACAGTCTTAAAATTGCCGCATGAAACATTGCGGCAATTTTTATTTTAAAAGATTTATGAAAAATATTTTAGCAGTAACATTAACAGTTTTAAGTTTTGGAGTTTTTGCTCAAACTGGAAAAATTAGAGGGACAGTAATTGAGGATGCAACAGGCTTGCCTCTTATAGGTTGTAGTGTAATAATTGAAGGAACAACAACAGGAGGAATAACTGATTTTGATGGAAATTATACTATTTCTGTTGCCCCAGGAACTTATACCGTTGTTAGTTCTTATGTGTCGTTTGCAACACAAAAAGTTAGCGATGTTGTGGTTAAAGATGGTGGGGTAACAATTGTTCCGTTAAGAATGAAAGACCAATCAATTACAGGAGAAACATTTGAATTAACAGCAAAACAAGTAAGAAATAACGAAGCTGCTATTTCAACAATAAAAAGAAAGTCTGTTAATTTAATTGATGGTATCTCTGCTCAAACATTTGCAAAAACAGGCGATAACTCAGCTGCGGGGGCTTTAAAAAGAGTAACCGGAGTTTCAATTCAAGGAGGAAAAAATGTTTATGTAAGAGGTTTAGGGGACAGATACACAAAAACAATATTAAACGGAATAACCATTCCTGGTTTAGACCCTGATAGAAATTCAGTACAAGTAGATATATTTCCAACTAGTGTGGTAGATAATATTGTGGTGTATAAAACATTTTCACCAGACCTTCCAGGAGATTTTACTGGCGGCATGGTTGATATTGTTACTAAAGACTTTCCTGAAAGCAAATTTTTTAGCATTTCAACTTCTTTTAGTTATAACCCAAACATGCACTTTAAAAGTGACTTCTTATCCTATAACGGATACACTTCTGATCTCTGGGCAGACGGTGCAGGGTGGAGAGTAAACCCAATAAACCCAAAAAGTGAAATACCAAGACCTTTAATTAGTCAACAAAATGACATTTCTGTTCAAAAGGCAACTAGAGCTTTTGATAGAGATATGTCTGCAATAGAGGCAAACAGTTTATTGAACCAACGATACAACATTACTTATGGTAATCAGTTTGATGGAGAGAAAAACACGATAGGGTTTGTTGCTTCATTAGGTTATAGTATGCAATATACTTTCTATGACGATTTTGAATTTAACACCTTCCAAAACAGTGATACAACCTCTAAGTTTAATCTTGAGTTGGTTGAACAAAATAATGGTTCGGTAGGCAAGCAAGAAGTTCTTTGGAATGGATTATTAAGCACTTCTTTAAAAAGAGAGAAAAGTAAATACTCATTAACTTTATTTCATACGCAAAACGGAATAAAAACAGCCACAAGATTATTGCAAGAAAACACCGATTTTTCAGACAACAACGTTACGTTGGATAAAACAAACCTTTATTATAACCAAAGAAGTATTAGCAATATATTATTGTCATCAAAACACCAATTTAATAAAAAACTGGAATTAAAAACAGCCATATCTCCATCTCTCGCTTTAAACAAAGAGCCAGACTTAAGGCAAACTATTTATGTAATTTCTGATGCTGGAGAATACACTTTAGCTTATGGTGAAGGCGCCCTTGTAAATAGAGCATACAGAAATCTTGAAGAAATAAATTTAAACGCAAAAGCAGACTTAAAATGGGATTTTAACCAATGGTCGGAAATGAAAAGCACACTTAAAACAGGTGTTAACTATGTTTTTAAAGAACGCTCTTTTGATGTTGTTGAATACAACTTTAGAAATATTGGGCAGCCAGAATACTCAGGAAATCCAGATCAGCTTTTTACAAGCGAATACTTGTTTAGTGCTGCTAACTCACCAGTTACAGGAGAGGGTATTTATGCAATAGGACAGGTTGACTCTTCAAACATTTACGTTGCAGGACAAACTGTTCTTGCTGGTTATATTATGAACGAACTACCAATTGATAGTTCATTTAAAGTAATTTATGGTGCTCGTGTTGAAAAAGCAGAGATGAAATATACTGGGCAAAGACAAACTGTAATTGACCCTAATGAAGACGTGTATAAAGACCGTGTGGTTTTAGATGAATTAGACTTCCTTCCTGCTGTTAGTATGGTTTATGCTGTAGCAAAAGACATAAACATTAGAGGTAACTTTAGTAGAACGCTAGCAAGACCATCTTTTAAGGAAAAGTCGGGCGCTCAAATTTACGATGCAGTTACGCAGATTACTTTTATTGGAAATCTTGATTTAGTTCAAACACACATTAACAATTACGACTTACGTTTTGAAAAATACATGGGTTCAACAGACATTGTTTCAGTAAGTGGTTTTTATAAAACATTTACTAACCCAATAGAAGTTGTTTCTTACAACGCAACAAGTGCCGACAACATTACGCCTAGAAACGTTGATAAAGCAACTGTTTTGGGTGTTGAGTTTGAAGTAAAAAAGAACCTAGAATTTATCAGTGAAAAACTTAAAAACATTTCAATTGGATCTAACGTAACTTTTGCAAAATCAGAAGTTGAAATGAGCGATATTGAGTTTCAATCAAGAACATTAGAAGCTAGAGATGGACAAACAGTTGAAAAGACAAGAGACTTTCAAGGTCAAGCACCATTTTTAATTAATAGCTTTTTAGGCTATACAAATCGAGATAAAGGAATCGACGCAACACTTAGTTATAACGTACAAGGGAAAAGCTTAGCTATTGTAGGTATAGGAAGAATTCCTGATGTTTATGACAAAGCTTTTCATGATTTAACCATTAAACTATCTAAAAGCTTAGGAGGAGAGATTAAACGTCATAAAATTAGCTTTAACGTAAGAAATGTGCTAAATCAAAAAAGACAGCGTATATATAGCTCGTTTAACGCGAACGACGAAATATTTTCATCATATAGTGAAGGAAGGTTTTTTGGAGTAGGATATAGCTATACTTTCAAATAAGAATAGAATACAAAACAAAAAAGGGAGCAAGAAAAAACTTGCTCCCTTTTTTGTTAATTAAACTCTTATGCTGCTAAGCGATAACCAACACCTTTTATCGTTTCAATAAAATAGTTGCCAACTTTTTCTCTTATTTTTCTAATGTGAACGTCTATTATTCTTGGGTTAAAGTTATCTTCTGTAGACCACACTATCCTGTGTATTTCTTCTCTAGAATAAACTTTTTGAGGGTTTAATATAAAAAGCTGTAAGATTTCGAAATCTTTTCTAGGAAGATATATTGCTGTATTTTTCTTATAAACCGTATAACTATATAAGTCAACAATTACATCCTTAAAAACAAGTTGTTTTTGTTCAAAATTAGCCTTATTTTGTTTGCTTCGATTTAGTATAGCGCTTATTTTTTTTAATAACAAACGAGGATTAATTGTCTTTAAAATATAATCGTCTGCGCCTGCTTTAAAAGCTTCTATTTCAATATATTCTTCATTTCTATCTGAAAAAATAAAAAGAAAAGAGTTAATCTTCTTTTCGTTTTTCAAAAAATGACAGACTTCAATCCCGTCTGTTATTTCAAGGTCTAAGTCAATTAAAACAATTCTAGGGGAAGAGTTCAATATATTTTCTAAAGTTTGCTTTTTAGCGTCGGAATAAAATAAAGCGTCATAACCCTCTTTATTTAAAAGAGAAATTAAATCTAAACTTTCGTTTTTGTTGTTAGAAAGAACCGCTATACTAGAGGACATTGTAAAGTAATTTTACTAGAAAATTAACTTTACATTTCTATTTTGTGGTTAACAGAAGGTTAAGGTAGTATTAAAAATAAACACATTAATATGTTTTATTGCTAACAACATCCCCTGATTCATTTCTACTTATCCATGTACCCGATCTATTTCCATTATTGTATTCCATTTCATATCTATTAACACCCTTTTCATCCCAAACCAACCAGCTTCCATGTTTTATTCCTTTATCATAATTTGCTTCTGCTAGTTTGTTTCCGTTTTCTCCCCATTTTACCCATTTTCCAGACTTTAATCCCTCCTTATAAAACCCTTCTTCCATAATGTTTCCGTTTTCATAATAAAACAAAACGACGCCATCTTCAACACCATCATTTATTAAATAAACAAATTCTTTGTTTCCGTTTTCATAATAAGAAATCAAATCTCCACTATATTTTTGTCCTTTTTCATCAACAAAAAAACCATCTATCTTATTTATTTTTTGACAATAACTAAACAGAGATATTGAAGTAATTAATATTATTAAAGCTATTCTTTTATGCATGTTTCTTGTTTTTTTAATACATTACGTTTAAAAAAATTATTTGTTATGTTTTTTAAACAAAAAAACCCCGCAAAGCGAGGTTTTTTTTGTTTTTAAATACTTTTTTATTTTGCCTCTAACTTTATTTCAATTTTATTCTCTTGAGATAAATCAACACTTACTTCTTTGTTTTTATAAGTAATTAAGCTTAATTCTATTTTATGAGTTCCAACAGGAATGTTTTCTAAAGAAAAGTTTCCATCAAAATCCGTGTATACAACTGTTTCTTGGTTGTCAATAGTAACTTTTACTCCTGTTAAGCTTTCTGTGTTATCAACAACCTTTCCTTGAAGTGTTGTCGTTTTAATTTTTGTTGTTTCGTTGTTGTTTGCAAAAGCAATAACTGAAAGTAAAAAAAGGATTGAAAATATTGTCTGTTTCATAGTTTGAATTTTTAAGCAAAGTAACAACATTGAAACATAAAAAAAGGTAACACATTTTTATCTAATTGTTAAAGATGTGTTACCTATATTAAATTAATGTTAAGAAAAATTAATGTTCCCCAGTAACTCCTTCGGTAACATTAATAGTGTGATCGCCTATTTTCTCTAAAGAATTAAACAATTCGCTATAAACTGTAGCACTCTGGAAATTATAATCACCTCGCTCTACGCTTTCGAAATGTTCTTTTCTTATTGTTTTTCTATAAGCGTTAATACTGTTTTCAAGCTCTGTTGCTTTGGTTAAAGAAATATCTTCGTAATGTCCATCTAGGTTTTTAACCATGTTTTCCAGTGCTGTTTCAACTAATTCAAACATGTTTAATAATTTTTCTCTTTGTTCAGGAGTAAAATAAACTTTTTGTTCATTCTTTCTTTCAATTCCTTTTGACATTTGATAATAAATGTCTCCCATTCTTTCAAGGTTTCCTATAATACGCAACATACCTCTAACTCGAATACTAGAGTTTTCGCTCATTTCACCTTCAGCAACTTTAGCTAAATAATCAGCAACATCAACTTCTATTCTATCAGTAATGTCTTCGTATTTTTTAACACGAGCAAGGGTTTTGCTAATTTCTTTTGAGTCTGTTGTAATTATTAAACTTTTAAGAAATCCATTCATTCTTTTTACTACCTCACCAAATTTAGCTATTTCTTTTTGTGCCTCCATAATAGACATCTCTGGTGTAGACATTATACCTGTGCTGATATATTCTAGATGGTATTCCTCGTCTGCTTCTCCTTTAGATTTAACAGATTTAATAGCTAATTTTACTAGAAGCGGTACAAACCAAATCATGATACCCACATTAACCACATTAAATGCTGTGTGGAATATAGCTAATCCCATTGGGGCTCCTTCTGCTGTCATTGGGTCTGCTGAACCTAACCAGTTCATTGCAATAGCTCTAACCCCGTCTAGAGCAGGAGTAAAAGTTATTAAAAGAACAGCCCAACTTACCCCAACAATATTAAACATAGAGTGTATTCTTGCCGATCTTTTTGCATGAACATTTGCTGGTAAAGACGCCAACTCTGCAGTAATTGTCGTTCCAATATTTTCACCTAAAATCATAGCTGCTGCAACTTCAAAAGGAATAATACCACTAAAACATAATGTTTGTGTTAATGCCATAGATGCACTAGAAGATTGTACAACAATTGTTAAAATAGTTCCTACTATAATAAAGAATATGTTACTTAAAAATCCTGTATGAGCATAATCACCTAAAAAATGAAGAATTTCAGGGCTATTTTTAATATCTGGAACTGAATGTTTTAACTCAGATAAACCCCAAAACAATATAGCAAAACCAACTATAAATTGGCCAATACTTTTAGTTCTGTTTTTCTTCATAAACATCATTGGAACACCAAAAGCTAAAAGAGGAAGTGCCATTGCCGCCATTTTCACTTTAAACCCTAATACAGCAACTAACCAACCAGTAATTGTTGTTCCAATATTAGCTCCTAACATTATACCTGCTGACTCAACTAAAGAAAGTAGTCCTGCATTAACAAAACTTACTGCCATTACTGTGCTGGCAGAAGACGACTGTACTAAACAGGTTACTAAAAACCCTGTTAATACGCCCATGTACCTGTTTTTGGTCATGGTACTAAGTATTTTTCTCATGCCACTACCAGCAGCTTTTTGAATTCCTTCACTCATTATTTTCATTCCGTAAATGAAAAAACCAAGAGCTCCTATTAATTTTAAAATTTCTATTATTCCGAATTCCATAATTATTTAATTTTTAGCAAATCTAAAGTGTCTTTTTTAATGAGGTTTTTTTAGGGTGTTAAATTAATGTTAATTTTAGAAATGAACATCGATTTGAAGCCTATACATTAACCCACTATCCTTACTATTTTCAACAGTTAAATAACTAACATCTGACTGTATTTTTAACTTATGCCCTGATAAATACTTAGAAACACCCACAGTATATTGGGTTTCAACATCTTTTCCTGTAATTTTTTTATCTAATTGAATTTGTGTAAAACGGGTAGCTACTTCCCAATTGTTTTTAAATAAATAACCTACTTGAGCATTTAATCCATTACCAACAGAAACTACATCTCCTGTTTCTGTTCCATCAGAGTTTTTTGCTATCGCATCTTCAGCAGTTCTATCAGCATATTCTGCCATTAATGAAAACCCTTTATATTTGAACATTGCGTCAATAAATAATGTATAAACATCCGTTTGATAAAAACCAACATCGTTGGTCATATAACTTCCTTGATTACTTCTATTTTTTACTGCTCTATCATGGTAATCAAAAGTACCTCCTAAAGCTAGTTTTGGTTTTTCTTCTCTTTTTAAATCTCCTCCTGAATAATCTCCTTTATTTTTAAAACTACCAAAAGGTAAAATTTCTAATCTACTAGTCCATTGGTAACCCCCTAAATTATCAGAAGTAATGTTTCTTCCTTCTCCTTGAGAAGCAGAAATAATTTCTCTAATAACAACATTTCCTAATTTAAAATGGTGTCTTAATTGAGCTCCCATATCTCTATCAATATTAAATCTACTATTTAATAAAGAACGATCTACTAATTGGAGGTTTGCTGAAGAAATAACCCTTTCAACATTTCCTGGTAGTTTAGTTTGTCCAACCCATAAGGTTAAGTTTTTATAAAAGTTCCACTTTAAAACTGCATCTAAAATATATCTTGGCGAATTACTTGTGTATGCGCTTGCTCCTGAAATATCTCTATTACTTAAGCCCAACTCAAGTTTATATTGCAATTTTGGCGAGTAAGCAAAACCATCAAATTTTAACCTTGCTCTTCTAGTTAAAAACTTAGAAGTACCTTCTGTAATTCCATCATCTTCATTTAAATTCCATTCACCTATAAATAATGTTTGAAATCTTGCTCCAAACTTCATGCTCCAAGAACTGTCTGCTGCAACAACATTATAAAGGCCTTTACCAAATTTAGTGTTGGTTACTTCTTGAGAAAAAGAATAAATAGCTATTGTAAAAAAAGCTGATGTTAACATTAATTTAATCTTATTCATAATATTTACTTTTTGTTATCTAAATTCTAATATTTAGCGAAAGTAAACCTATAAATAAGCTAAAGAGTTAACTTTAAATTAATTCAATGTTAAGAAAATGTTATGTGATTTTATTTACAAGCAATTTTATTAACTCTATCTGTATGTCTTCCTCCTTCGAATAGAGTATTAAAGAATATGTCAACACATTTAATTGCTTCTTCTTTTGTTATGAATCGAGCCGGTAAAACCAAAATATTAGCATTATTATGAAGTCTAGCTAGTTCAGCAATTTCTGCATTCCAACACAGTGCACTTCTTATTGCTTGGTGTTTGTTTGCAGTCATGTTAATTCCATTACCACTTCCACAAATTAATATACCTAAATAATCAGGGTTATTTTCAACACAATTAGCAACCGGGTGAGCATAATCTGCATAATCTGCTCTAGCATCAGAATCAGGTCCAAAATCTTTTATATTTATATTTAATAAATAATCTTTTAAAAATTCTTTTAATTCGAAACCAGCATGATCGCTACCTATTGCAATATTGTTTACTATCATTGTTATTTTATATTAAATTAAGGTTATCAACATCTATGTTAATTACTATTTTTAAATGGTTGATTTTAAAGGCTATAAAATTAACCATAATCATGTTTATAAATAAATTAAGTATTGATAAAAACTAACTTTTTATAATAGGATATATCAAATAAAAATATAATGAAATTTTAGATTGAATATTGCAAGTATTTTTTATGTTTTTAAACACTCTTTTTATAAACAACTAAAAGAATAAAAGAACTAATAACTTTTACAAAAACTTATTATTAATTAAAGAAACTAACAAATGTTAATTAACTTAGTAAGTAAAACAAAATCAGTATTATAATTAACTCATTTTTTGTTAATTAATAGGCATATCTTTTTATTAATTAAATAAACGAATAAACTATTTGTTAATTTTAAACACAATTAACACCTTAATAGTAATAACATACTTTTTTTAATTTTAAAATAAATAATATATATATATGTATAAAGTGTTCATTCTAAATTTATTTTTTTGCTGTATTTCTATCTGTAGTTTTACTCAAAATAAATTGAATGATGGTGTTACTAAATTTTACTTTGAAAATGGCAATTTATCTAGCGAGGGATTAATAAAAAATGGTAAGCCAGAAGGTTATTGGTTCACTTATTATCCTTCAGGTCTGATAAAATCGGAGGGTAATAGAAAAAATTATGTTTTAGATAGTACCTGGATTTTTTATAATGAAAAAGGTGAATTTAAAACGAAAATTAATTATAAAAATGGCTTAAAAAATGGTTTAAAAATCTATTACAGTGATAGCTGTAATATTATTTTAGAAGAACATTTTAATAATGATATAAAGCAAAATTTTACAATTTATTACTATGATGAACCAGGTAAATTAATTAGTAAAAAAATTCCTTTTATAGATGGTGTTGAAGATGGTATCTCTTATGAATATGGAAAAGATGGAAGAATAATTACAATAAGTGTATATAAAAAAGGAACTTTTATTGGAAATGAAAAAATAAATAGATTTAATAAAAGAAATGAAAAAGATGGTATTTGGAAACAGTTTTATGAATCAGGAAAACTTAAACAAGAATGCCGTTACAAAAATGATTTATTGAATGGCTATTTAAAAGATTACGATAAGCAAGGAAAACTTATAAATGCTATTTTATATATAAATGGTGTTCCACAAAGTTTTGATGAATCAGTAGAAGCTTTAGATATTAGAAGAGAATTTTATGATGATGCTTCTATTAAAAAAGAAGGTGCTTATGATGTAAATGGTAAAGAGCATGGAAATTTTAATTATTATGATAAAAATGGAAATGTTGAAAAAACAGAAATATATCATCATGGAATTTTAGTTGCAAAAGGATTAACTGATGAGATGGATAGAAGACAGGGTTATTGGGAAGAATATTATTTTGATGGTCAATTAAAGTCAAAAGGAAAATATTTAGATGGTTTAAAAATTGAAGAATGGGAATATTATTTTAATAATGGTGAATTAGAGCAAAAAGGAAAATATTTAGAAGGAGAAAAATTTACTGGTTTATGGAAATGGTATCATCCAAATGGTGAACTATTAAGGGAAGAAAGTTTTAGAAAAGGATTAGAAGATGGTTTTTTATATGAATATTATGATGATGGAACATTAATAACTAAAGGTGAATTTATTGATGGATTAAAAGAAGGTCCTTGGTTTTATGAAATGGGTGATCATAGAGAAGAAGGAGAATATAGAAATGGTGTTAGAAGTGGTGTATGGAATTATTATTTTGATAATAATAAATTAAATTTTGAAGGTAATTTTATTGATGGAGTACCTGATGGAAAACATAAATTTTATTTTAAATCAGGTAAATTATGGAGAGAAGAACATTTTTTAATGGGAAATAAAGTTGATACCTGGAAAACTTATAATGAATTAGGAGAAATAGTGTTAAACATCAATTATAAAGATGGTAAGGAATATAAAATTGATGGTACTAAACTAAAATAAGTGGATTACTCAAAAAAATCAAAAGAAGAGTTAATTAAGGAAATAGAAAACCTTAAAAGCAAAGAAGCTAATTTATCTTTATTAATGGATAATGTTAGTGAAATGTTTTATAAAATTTCTTTTGATGAAAAAGGAAAAAAAATATTAGATTATATAAGTCCACAAGTAATAAATGTATTTGGATTATCAGTTGAAAATTATATAAAAAATCAAAATAAGCTTTTTGAATATTTTCATCCAGAGGAAATAGAATTTATAAAGGAGAAAGTAAAAAGTTTAAATAAAGAAACCAAAGAATGGTCAATTACATATCGTTTTTATAATAAAATAAAAGAAAAATATGTTTGGATAGAAGAGTCTATCAATACTTTATATAATAATGATGGAACTCAAAAAGGATTATTTGGTACCGCTAGAGATATATCTGAAAAAAAAGAAAAAGAAAATCAGCTTTCATTTTTATTAGAAAATATTGATGAATGTATTTATAATGTAAAGTTTTCTGAAAAAAATAAAACACTAACTTACATAAGCCCTCAAATAAAAGAATTATTAGGTTATTCAATTGAAGAATTTAACGAGCTAGGTAATACAGGTAAATTATCAAGTAGAATTCATCCTGATGATATAAAAAAAATAGATAAAAACATTTCAGAAGGATTATATAAAAAAAGAAAAACATACATAAATTCTGTTTTTAGATTTAAACCAAAAGGTAAAAAAGAATATATATGGATAGATGAAACTGTTCATGCAAAATATAATGAAAAAGGAGAAATAGTAGAAACAACAACTGTTTTAAGAAATGTAACTAGAGAAAAAGAGCAACAACAAAAATTAATAGAAAATAGACAATTATATAAGAATATATTTACAAATAATTTAGCAGGAGTTTTTTATACAGAAAAAGGATTAATAAAAGAATGTAATGATTCATTTGCTAAAATTTTTGGTTACGAAAAAAGTAGTGATTTAATAGGTAAAAAAGCAGAACTATTATATTTTTCAAAAAAGGATAGAGATAATTATATTAAAGAATTATCTAAAAAAGGATTTTTATCTAATTATACTTTAAAACATAAAAATAAGAAAGGTGAAGAAATTTGGATATTAACAAATGTTTCTATTACTGATAAAAAAACAAATAGAATTGAAGGAACTTTAATTGATATTACAGAGCAAATATTAAAGGAAAAACAATTAAAACAAAGCGAAGAAAATTTTAAAAATCTTATTGAAAATTCTCCTTATGGTAATTTAATACATATAGATGGAAATGTAGTTTATGCTAACCCAAAATCTTATGAAATTTTAGGTTTAAAAAGTATAAATCAAGTTAATCAAAAAATAAATATTTTTAATTATTTACTAGAGGAATATCATGAAAATGCCCTACAAAGGAGAAAACAGGTTTTAAACGGAGAAGAAGTTATTTTTCAAGAAGTAAGAGTAAAAAAACCACTAACAGGAGAAATAATTGATTTAGAAACAAAATCAATGCTTTTTAACTATGAAGGTAAAAAAGCAATCCAGGTTGTTTTTCAAGATATATCTGATAAAAAGCAATTATCAATAGAAAGGCTTAAAACACAAATAGCAGAGGAATCAAACAAAATACTTCAAAAAGAAATTGAAGAAAGGAAAAGAGTAGAGAAACAATTATTAATAAATCAGAACTATACAAATAATATTATTTATAGTTCATTAGATATTATTGTTGCTACAGATGAAAATAGAAATATAAAAGAATTTAATAAAGCTGCAGAACGTGCTTTTGAATATAAAAAAGAAGAAGTTTTAAATAAACCTATTAGCATACTTTATAAAAATTTAGACACTCTTTTAAGAGTAGAAAATGAACTAAAAAAGCAAGGATTTTTTACAGGTGAAATTATAAATGTTAACAAAAGAGGTGAGGAGTTTACTTCATTTCTTTCAGCTTCTGTTTTATTAGATGAAAATAAGAAACCCAAAGGAGCAATGGGTGTTTCTCGAGATATAACAGATATAAAACTTGCAGAGCAACAACTAATAGAAAGTGAAGAAAGATATAGAGATATATTTGAAAATGCTACGGATTTAATTCAAAGCATAGATGTAGAAGGTAATATTGTATATGTAAATAAATCTTGGTTAAAAACATTAGGATACAATCAAAAAGAAATATATAACAAAAATATTTTTGATTTCATTCACGAAGATAGTGTTGATTCTTGTAATATATTTTTTAAAGAAATTATTAAAAATAATACGGTAAAATCAGTTAGAAAAACATTTGATTTAAAAACAAATAAGGGAGAAAAAATAACAGTAGAGGGAGATATTAGTTGCAAATTTGATAATAAAGGAAAACCTATATCTACAAGAGCAATACTTAGAAATGTAACAGAAGAAAAGAAAGCAAATAAAAGACAAACTGTTTATAATAATATTTCAAAAATAATTGCTGAGAAAACTAATGCTGAAGAACTATATGAAGCCATAAGAATAGAATTAGGAAAGGTGTTAAATACTGATGTTTTTGTTATTTCTTATGCAATTAACGATGAATCTATTTCGTTTCCTTATTATTATGATATTGAAAGAGGGGGAAGAATTTATAAAGAGGACAGGAAAAGAAAGAAAGGAATAAATGAATATTTTTTAAAAGAAAAGAAAAGTAAACTTTTAAAAAGAAAAGAATTAGATAAGATTATTGAAGATGGAAAATATGAAGTTTTAGGGCCTAAATGTAAAGTATTTATCGGAATTCCATTAAAAACAAAAAACAAAGTAGTAGGTGTATTATCTGTACAATCATATAAAAATGAAAATCAATTTGACGATCAATCTCTTGAAATATTAGATTTTATTTCAGGAGCATTAGCATTAGCTGTTCAGAAAAAGTATGATGAGCAAATGCTTTTTGACCAAAGTTCAAAATTAAGATCGATAATTGAAAGCAGCTCTCATTTGTTTTGGATATATGAAGAAAACAAAGGAATAACAACATATAATAAAAACTATTCTGATGCCATTTTTGACTTATACGGTAAAGAATTAAAAATAAATCAAGAGCTAAAAATGCGACCTCAAGAAGCTAAAAAGGATGTTTATTCTTTTTGGGACGAACAATATAAACAAGCATTTTCTGGCAAACAAGTAGAGTTTACAACATCAAAAACAAACTTAAAGGGAAACAGAATAATTAGAAACATTTTTTTGAATCCTATATTTGATGAAAACAACAAAGTAACACAGGTTTCGGGAATTGCTCATGACATTACAGAAAAAACATTAGCAGAAGAACAGTTGAAAGACTCTTTAAAAGAAAAAGAAATTCTGCTTAAAGAGGTTCATCACAGGGTAAAAAATAACCTGCAGGTTATTTCTAGCATTTTAAACCTTCAATCATCATATATTGATGATAAAAAAACACTTTCAATACTAAAAGAAAGTCAAGACAGAATAAAATCAATGTCTATTATACACGAAAGTTTATACCAGACAAATGACTTTTCTAAAATAAATTTTTCGGAATATGTTGTAAGTTTGTCTAAAAATTTAGTACATTCATACAGTTCTTTAGATAAGTTTATCGACTTAACACATCAAATTGAAGATGTTTCTTTAAATCTAGACACATCTATTCCGTGCGGGTTGATAATTAATGAATTGGTTTCTAATGCATTAAAATATGCGTTTGAAGGAAGGAAAGAAGGAAAAATAAGGATAAATTTGTCTCTTAATAGAAAAAATATTGTTCTTACGGTTTCTGATAATGGAGTAGGATTTCCTAAAGACATAAATTTTAGAGAAACAAACTCTCTAGGACTTCAATTAGTAACAACACTGGTTGAACAAATTGATGGAACGATTGAAATGAAAAGCACAAAAGGAACAACATATACAATAAAATTTAAACAAGTATAAAAAATGTCGAAATACAATATTTTAGTAGTTGAAGACGAGAGTATAGTTTCAAAAGATATTCAACAAAGCTTAAAAAAGCTTGGTTATAATATCGTTGGAGCGGCAGCAACAGGAGAAAAAGCTGTTTTATTAGCTAACGAAACAAAACCAGACCTTGTTTTGATGGACATTATGTTGAAAGGAGACATGAGTGGAATTGATACTGCAGAAAAAATTAAAGAAACACTTAATGTTCCTGTAATATATTTAACAGCTTATGCTGATGAAAATACGCTTAGTAAAGCAAAAGTTACAGAACCATATGGCTATATAATTAAACCCTTTAAAGAAATCGACCTTCACACCTCAATAGAAATGGCTCTTTACAAACATAGTAAAGAAGCAGAAATCATTAAAGAAAGAGATTTTCTTTATTCTTTAGTAGAAAACAAGGAAGGAGATGATGGTGTTATATTTGTTAAATCAAACTCAAGACTTGTTAAGGTAAAAACTTCAAGCATTTTATATGTAGAAGCACTTAAAGATTATGTAGTTATTAATATTGGTGAGGCTAAATATACTATTCACTCAACAATGAAAGACATTGAAAAAAAGTTACCTAAAAACGATTTTCAAAGAGTGCACCGTTCCTATATAGTAAGACTTGATAAAATAATAGCAATAGAACAACCAAACATTGTAATAGAAGGAGGAAAAAAGCTTATTCCAATAGGGGGTTCATACAAAGACGATCTCTTTAATAAAATAAACTTGATATAAAAAGACATAAACTAACAAAGAACAATAAAAGTGGTTAATTTTAACCACTTTTTTATTTTATAAAACTTACATTATGAGTGCATTAGGGAACCATATTTTGGTTGAATTTACAGGGTGTTCACCTGAAATTATGAACGATGTTGTAGCAATAGAACGCGACATGGTTGAAGCTGCTGTTAGAGCAGAAATGACAGTGATAAACTCAACGTTTCATCATTTTTCACCTTACGGTGTTTCTGGGGTTGTTGTTGTTCAAGAAAGTCACCTGGCAATTCATACTTGGCCAGAATACGGTTATGCTGCAGTAGATATTTTTACTTGTGGCGACACAAACACCTGGGCTGCGTTTGACTATTTACAAGATCAGTTTAAGGCCAAAAATTATTCAGCTATAGAAATGAGAAGAGGGGTTATTAATTTGTTGGAGAGAATGGATTTTGACTTAAGTTCTATGAGAAGTCAAACAACAGATCGTGTTAACCCTGGAAAATATACAAGAGATGTGTGGTTTACTGATAAAGACGAAAATCAAGCGCTTTCATTAAGATATACAGGAGAAGTATTGTTTAGAAAAGAATCTCCTTTTCAAAGAGTTTCAGTTTTAGACACCCATGCTTATGGTAAAATGTTAACCATAGACAATATGGTTATGTGTACCGAAAAAGATGAGTATCATTATCACGAAATGATTTCTCACCCAGCTATGCTTGCTTATGGAAACGCTAAAAATGTTTTAGTAATAGGCGGTGGTGACGGAGGAACAATTCGTGAAATTTTAAAACACGAGAGCGTTGAAAAAGTTACAATGGTAGAAATAGACGGAGTTGTAATAGAAGCATGTAAAGAACATTTGCCATCTATTTCTTGTGAGTTTGACAACCCAAAACTAAACCTAATAGTTGGCGATGGAATAGAGTTTGTTAAAAACGCAAAAGCTGGAGAATACGACTTAATAATGGTTGATGGATCAGACCCTGTTGGACCAGCAGAAGGATTGTTTACAGATGAGTTTTATACAAACTGTAAAAATGCTTTATCGGAAAATGGGTTACTTGTTGCACAAGGAGAATCTCCAATGTTTAACGGAAAAGTTTTCGTTGAGTTAAACCAATGTTTGAGTAATATTTTTGGTCAAGAAAAAGTAAACACATTATTGTTTTATATTCCTACATATCCTACTGGAATGTGGAGCTTCCAAATAGCATCGAAAGGGAATATAAATCCTATTAATGCTGACGAAAGTAAAATAGAGGCGTTTGTAAACAAAAATGAACTAAATTATTACAATCAAGAAATTCATAAAGCAGCTTTTGCAATGCCAAACTTTGTGAAAAAGTTATTAAAAAAAGAAGCAGTAAACGCATAAACAATGTTTAATCCTAACGAAGTTGGTATAAACAATGGCAATATTTTTGGCTTTCCTTACAGTGTTGAGGAAAGCCAAATTGTTATTATACCTGTTCAATCTGACATTACTTGTTCTTATTCAAAAGGAACAGCCGAAGGGCCAAAAGCAATTTTAGAAGCATCAACACAGCTTGATTTTTATAGTCCTTATAAAAAAGAGGCCTGGAAAACAAAAGTTGCTATGTTGCCAATTTTTGAAGAAGAACTCAAAAAGAATAGAGAAATAGGAGAAATAGCAACAATTCTTATTGATAAGCTGGAGAACGAAATCCCGTTTACAGAAGAAGACAAGGGTTTATATGAAAAAATCAATTTGCATTGTGAAGAGCTAAATAGAAAAGTAGAAGAAACAGCGTTAACTTATATAAACCAAAACAAAACAGTTTGTTTGTTGGGTGGCGATCACAACTCTCCATTAGGATTAATAAACGCCCTGTCTAAAAGACATGACAGCTTTGGAATACTTCAAATAGACGCACACGCTGACCTCAGAGAGGCTTACGAAGGGTTTATATATTCTCACGCCTCTATAATGTTTAACGCACTTAAAAACAACAAGGTTTCTAAGTTGGTTCAGGTTGGAATTAGAGATATTTGTCCAGCAGAGATAGAATTAATAAATAATTCTGAAAACAGAATTAAAACTTTTTTTGATTGGGATATTAAAAATGCTCAATATGAAGGTAAAACCTGGGAGCAACAATGCAAAGAAATAATTAATGAATTGCCAGAAAAAGTTTACATAAGTTACGATATTGATGGTTTAGACCCAAAACTTTGTCCAAATACTGGAACGCCGGTTGCTGGAGGTTTTGAAGTTGAACAAATCAATTTTTTAATTAGAGAACTTGTCTCTTCGGGCAAAAAAATAATAGGGTTTGATTTAAATGAGGTTGGAAACAATGAGTGGGACGCAAATGTTGGAGCAAGAGTTTTGTATAGGTTGTGTAATTTTTTAGCTTTATAGCTAATTATGCGACTTAACAATATAGAATACAAAAAGCCTTTTTTTAAAATTGGCAAAGAACTCAACGACTATTTAGTAAAAATATCAAGAAGCATAGAAATACCTTTGCAGTATGAAGATTTGCTGAGGTATGCTAGTTTAATTCCATTAGAAGATTTTTCAGGAGAGCCAACATTATGGAACAGGTGTGTTTATGGTCCTAATGAGATGGATTATTTATATGCAGGACTTGTTGAAATATACCGATTACTAATTTCTGACGGAACAAAATTAGACCACTTAACGGTTGATGGTATTGACTTTTGTGGTTATGGAAATTCTAAACCTTTTCGAATAAAAATTTTAAATCAATTAAACGATAATTACGATTACTATTATGTTAAGAAAGCTGACGCATCTAGAGTTTATGGGTTAGAGTTAGAACATCATTTTTCTCCCAACAAAATAAATTATATCTACTACAAAGACACGCTTATAGAGGAGCATATTATTGGAATACCAGGAGATCAATTTATTAATGAAGTAAAATCTGGCCAACGAAACATAAACCCGGTAAGGCTGTCTAAAGAATTTGTTAAATTTAACGAGCAGTGTTTTGTTAGACTTTTAGGAGATATGAGAGCATATAACTATGTAGTTGTTGTCACTCAAGATTTTGACCAAATTCAATATCGGGTTAGGGCAATAGATTTTGACCAACAAAGTTTTGAAAAGCGATGTAGAATTTACCTTCCGCAGTTTTATATTGAAAACGCTTTTTATGTTCAATTAATACAAAATGCCATTCCATTGGAAACCATTGAGCAATACAAAAAAGAAGAAAAATCATTGTTAAGAAAAAGATATTTAAATGATAAGTATCAAATTGATTCGCTGATTGACGTACTTAAAAAAGATAAAATTTCTTTTGATGATAACGTAGAGAATTTAAAGTTGGAGTTAGGTAAATTTCATTCTTCTTCAGCATTTCTTTCATGTAAGAATATGGGGGAGGTTTTGGAAACAAATATAAAAGTTATGCTAGGACTATAGACTTGATCGTTATTTTTCTTTTATAAATCAAGCAACTTAACTACCTTTAGGGTGTTTAAAAAATAAAAATATGTCGATTATACCCCCGTTTAATTTCAATCAATGGATTGAAGATAATAAAGATAAATTAAAACCGCCAGTAGCAAACAAAAACCTTTACACAGAATCAGGAGATTATATTGTAATGGTTGTGGGTGGTCCAAATGCAAGAAAAGATTATCATTACAACGAAACGGAAGAATTGTTTTATCAAGTTAAAGGAGACATTTGTGTTACCATTCAACAAGACGGAAAAGCAGTTCAAGTGCCCATTAAAGAGGGAGAAATGTTTTTGTTGCCAGCAAACATTCCTCATTCACCAGGAAGATCTGAAGGTTCTGTCGGGCTTGTGATAGAAAGAAAAAGAAAAGGAACAGGACTTAAGGATGGTTTAATGTGGTTTTGTGACAAATGTAATCATCAGCTATATGAAGAAAAGTTTGACTTATCTAATGTAGAAAAAGACTTTTTGCCAGTGTTCAAACGCTTTTATAATTCAGAAGAATTAAGAACTTGTGATAACTGTGGGCATACAATGGAAACAGACCCAAAGTTTACAGATTAAGATGAGTTTTACTAGAATTAACGGTCATGGTCACATTTTGCCTGAACCAAAACAAATCCCTCAATTTATGAAGGATAAGAAACTGTTTTGGATTGATGATGATAAAAAGTTTATGCGCCAAGGGAGTTGGTCTAGGCCAATAACTGACCCAAGTTTTTTTCTAAAAGATAAATTGATTTGGATGGAAAAAAACAAGATAGACCATGGTGTAATGTTAAACCTTTCACAGGTTTACTGTAACGGTTGGTCAAGACAAGACGCTATTGACGCTATTCGCTGGCAAAATGACTTTAATGCTTTTGTTCAAAATGAAAACCCTACAAAATTCACTTGTGGGTTTGTTGTTCAACCTAACTTTATGGACGAGGCATTAGCTGAAATTGAAAGATGTGTTGTTGAGCTAGGAATGAAACTTTTATGTTTACCAACCCATTATTTAAACAAGAATGAAGAATGGGTTTCTGTAGCAGATGAATCCTGTTTTCCAATTTATGAATTAGCCAACAAATATAAATTAGCCATTGAAATTCATCCCTACGACGCCCCTAAAATGATTAAACTTAAAGATGAAAACTGGAGATTTCATTTGGTATGGATGATGGCACAAACAGCTGACACATTACATTTATTTACGCTTAAAAATATTCCCAACAAATTTCCGAATGTTAGGGTATGTTTTGCACATGGATGTATGCTGGGACAAGCAAATTATGGGCGAAGAGTTCAAGGGTTTGAAGGACGTCCAGATTTATTTAAAGGAGCAGAACATCCGAAAACCACACTTGGGCATCCAAACTTATTTTTTGATACACTGGTTCACGATCCTTATACTCTTCAATTACTAAAACATAGGGTTGGGGTTTCACAAATCGTATCAGGATTGGACGACCCATATCCATTAGGAGAAATGGAATCTGTTGGCGATTGTTATCCTGGAAAAGTAATTGACGACGCGGTTAACCTTAATATTTTAACAGAAAACGATTCTAAGTTAATTTGGAAGGATAATGTTTTAAATTGGCTGGGGTAGGACAAACAATTATTTACTCTTCAATCCATTTTATAACATCATCTTCAGTAACAAGAGTTTTAGGATGCAATACTTTTACCAAAAACCCATTTTCATCAACCAAGTATTTTTGAAAATTCCAAACTACTTCAGAATCTTCTAATCCATTTTTGCTTTTTTGAGTTAAGAATTTATAAACTTCATGTTGGTCTCGTCCTTGAACAGAAATTTTACTCATCATCGGAAAAGTAACGCCATAGTTCTTTTTACAAAAAGTGGCAATATCTTCATCGCTACCGGGTTCTTGAGCACCAAAGTTATTTGCAGGAAACCCAACTATAACAAAGTTTTGGTCTTTGTATTTTTCATAAACCTCTTGCAGCTGCTCGTATTGAGGAGTTAAACCACACTCACTAGCCGTGTTTACCATTATTATTTTTTCCCCTTTCAAAGAGCTAAAATCAAATTCTTCGCCGTAAAGGTCTGTTACTTTAAATTGGTGTATGCTTTCTTTCATAGTTTGCGAGTTTGCGGATATTACAGTTAATATTACGAGTGAAAGGAATATTTTTTTCATTTTATAAATTTAAGTAAAAACAATTTTAATAGCTATTGCAATTAGTAAAACACCGAAAACAATATTAAATGCTTTTTGATATTTATTAAATATCGCTCTAATGCGGGATTGAGTAAAAAAAATCGCAACAAGACTAAACCATAAAGCAGTATTTATCATCATCATTACCCCTAAAACCCACGCAATGCTTTTGGGTACATTGGGGCCAATTACAAAGGTAAATAAGCTTAAAAAAAACAATGTAGCTTTAGGGTTTAACACATTGGTTAAAAAACCTATTTTAATTGCTTTTAATGCACTAATATCTTTTTTGTGGGCTTGGTTTCCTGCGCTTATGTCTTTTGTCTTAGAATAAACTGAAACGACCCCAATGTATGCTAAATAAGCAACCCCCAAGAATTTTATAATGTTAAAAGCAACTTGAGAGGTTGATATAATTAATGCCAACCCGAAAACACAGTAAAAAACATGAACACCAATACCCAGCCCAAAACCAATTGCTGTATAAACCCCAGTTTTTCGTGAATAGGTTAGGGAGTTTCTTAGGGCCATAATAAAATCAGGACCTGGACTCATAACAGCCAACAAATGAATAAACAAAACAGATCCAAATAGTGGCAAGTATTCCATTAAATTTCTTTTTGATAAGAAATAACATCTAAAGCTTTTCCGAACTTAATTCCAATATTTTTTAAATGTCCACATTTAAAATAACCGTTTCGCTCAAACAACTTGAGACTTCCTTTGTTTTCGGATGTTATAACACCAACCAGGTTTTTTAAGCCTAATTTTTTAGCTTCTTGTTCCATAAAAGCCAAAACAGATCCTCCTATTTTTTTGCCTGTGAAATCATGTTTAATGTACAAAGTAACTTCAGAACTAATGTCGTAAGCTTCTTTTTTTCTAAACTGACCCAAATAGCAAAAACCAACAATTGCACCTTCTGACAAAATAACAAAAGACTTGTATAGCCTATGACCCAATAAAAGGGTTGTCTCCATTTCTTGTTCAGAAACAGGTGCCAAATGAAAGGTTGCGGTGCTATTTTCTACATAATAATTGTAAATAGCCGTAACTGATGGCAGATCTATTTTTTCTATGGGTTTAAACGAAATATTCACACACCAAAAATAATGGTTTTACTGCACAATATTTACAAAAACTTTTTGCCCAACAATTAACTTTTCTTCGTCTTCTACGTTGTTAAAGTGGCCATGCACTTTTACAGTATTATCTTCTTCAATCATTTCGTTAATTAAATGAACCGTGCCTGCGATACTGTCGTTTCCGTTCATAATGAAGAAAGGTTGTTCGGCTTTTACGTTTGTAATATTGGCCGCAGCAACACTCATTTCAACATGAAGATGAGCTTTATCTAGCAATGTGAACAGATGCATTTGAGGAGATACCATTGAACCGTTTTTAACATTAATTTTAACAATAGTTCCGCTAGTTTTGCTTCTAATTTTTAGGCGAACATCATTAGTGTTTAAAATGGCATTTTCATCAAAACCAATAGATTTTATTTCTTCTTTAAGGCCAATATAATTGGCTTTGGCAATTTTATATTCTTTTTCGATAAGCTGAAAATCTTTATCAGCAATAGCATTGCTTTCATAAAGCTTTTCATTTCGTTTAAAGTTTTGTTCATGCCAATCGAAAGTAGCTTTAGCCGATTTATATTCTTTTTGTAAGTTAGCAAAATCAGGAGACTCAATTTCGGCAATTACCTCTCCTTTTTTTACATGTTGTCCTTCTAAAATGGTTAAATCTAAGATGTAACCAGAGGTTTTTGCGAAAATTTCATGAACAGCAAAAGGAGGAACATCGACAACACCAAAACATTCGATATTTTGATTAATAGGAGAATTTTTTTCTGTTTTAACAGTCTCTTCAATTAAAGTTGTAGTTTCTTCTTCAGTTATATTTTCTGCTTTTTTAGTTTCGTTACAAGCAGTGAAACTTGCTAAAACAATACTATATAAAATTATATTTTTCATGTGTTTTTATTTTTAATTTGTTACTTGGAGCTTACCAATTATTTCTTTCTTAAAGTTTTAAAACGGATAGCTTCATGATGGTGAGTTAAAAGTTAGTTGTTAAATAATTGTATTTTATAACTGCTTGATTGTAGTTGTTTAATAATTCTAGTTCGCCAATTGTTCCGTCAATAATTATTGAGCTTAACTTCAAAAAATCGATAAAACTGATTTCTCCTAAACTTAATTTTTCTTGTAATTGCTTTAACCCTTTTGCAGAAATATTGTCTGTTCTATTTTGATTAGAAACAGAACCTTCAAGTAAAGCAATAGTTTTTTCCAAACTAATCAACTCGCTTTTAAGTTGATTTTTTAGATTGTTTTGTTTTTGGGTTACAATATCAGTTTGTAAGCGATTTGTTTGTAGTTGATTTTTTTTCCCCGCAAAAAACAACGGGATAGATAATCCCCCTTGTACGCCCTGAAAACCTTTGTTTGTTGAAATAGATTGATTAAAATAGCCCAACTGAAAAGAAGGAGAATAACTTGCTTTTATCACCTTTTCTTTTTGTGTTAATTGTTGAATTAATAAATCATTTTCTTGATATAAGTTTGTGCTTAATTCTTGGTTTTTTTCATAAGGCAATACAGTATAAGCGGTATCTTTTATAACGGCTTGGTTTAAGCCAGACAAATAAATAAGATTTGCTTCGCTTGTTTTTTCTTTGTTAAAAAATCCGCTTGTTTTTTGTAAAACACTATTTTGAATCTGTTTAATTAACAACAAATCGGTGGTGTTAATTTCTCCAGCATCAAACATTTGTTGGGCGTGTTTTAGCGTCGCATTTAAAGCTTCGTTTATTTGGAGCAATTGCTGGTAAGCATTTTTATAAAATAACCACCCATAATAAGTAGACGTTATATTATACTCAACTTCTTGATGAATTGTTTTGCTTTTTTGTTTTGCATAATCAACCCCTAATTGAGCATAATTTTTATTTGTTTTTATACTCCATGGCCTTCCAAAATCCTGCATTACATCCCAAAACATATCGGTATTATTATCACTAATTTGTCCATATTGCAATCCAATTTGAAGCGGGTTTAAAACGTAAGCGTTTTTCTTTTCATTTTCCCATTGTTGTTTTTCAATTTCAACCATTTTTACTTCTAGTTGGTTTTGTTTTGCAGCAACAATTAATTCTGACAAACCAACTTTGTTTTGTGCTCCAACATTAATTGAAGACAATACAAAGCCAATAGTAACAACAGCTCCTATTATTGAGGGTTTTTTAGTACCGTTTTTAAACGTGTGGAATAAAAAATACAAAGCAGGTAAAACTAGCAATGTAAGTAGTGTTGATGTTATTAGTCCGCCAATAACAACTGTTGCTAAAGGTCTTTGAACTTCTGCTCCGTTAGAAGTTGCTAAAGCCATAGGTAAAAATCCCAAAGAGGCAACAAGAGCGGTCATTAAAACAGGTCGTAAACGAGTGTTTGCTCCAGCTAAAATTAAATCTTTCATGTTTGGATAGGTGTTTAGTTGTTTTAATCGGATAAACTCATTTACTAATACAATTCCATTTAAAACAGCTACACCAAATAAGGCTATAAAACCTATCCCTGCTGATATACTAAAAGGCAAATCTCTTAGCCATAACGCTAAAATACCACCAATAGAGGCAAGAGGAACAGCCATAAAAATGATGAGAGATTCTTTTATTGAATTGAAAGCAATGTAAAGTAAAAATAGTATTAGAAATAAAGCAACAGGAACAACAATTTTCAGTCGTTTTAAAGCATTTTGTAAGTTTTCAAACTGCCCTCCGTATTTTACCGTATAACCAGGAGGAAGGGTAACATTGCTTTTAATTTTTGATTGTATTTCTTCAACTAAAGAAGCAATATCTCTGTCACGCACATTTACACCAACAGATATTCTTCTTTTGGCATCCTCTCTAGAAATTTGCATTGGAGCAATAGTTTCTTTTATGCTAGCAACTTGGTCTAAAGAAACAGGATGTCCATTTATGTCATTAACAAATAATCCGTTTAGGGATAATGACCGTATGCTTTTTTGATTTAATCTAACAACTAAATCAAAACTTCGTTCGTTTTCATAAATAGAGCCTACAGTAGACCCTGCATATGCTGATTTAATTGTGTTGTTTACATCATCAACATTTACTTGATTTAATGATAGCTTTTTTCTATCTAGAATAACACTAAGCTGTTTTAACCCGTCTGTTTGTTCAACTTTTACATCACCAACACCATTTATATTTTGAATTTCTTTTGCGGTGTTATCAGCTAATGTTTTTAAAAGCTTAACATCTTCTCCAAAAATTTGGATGGCAATATCTGTTTTAGCCCCTGTCATTAACTCATTAAAACGAAGTTGAATAGGTTGTGTAAATTCAAAAGAAGCGTCTTTAATAACAGCTAACTTCTCTTTCATTAAATCGATTAATTCCTCTCTTGTTTCAGCATTTTCCCACTCGCCTTTTTCTTTTAGAATAATCATAATATCTGCATCTTCTATGGCCATTGGGTCAGTTGGAACCTCTGCTGTTCCTATTTTCGAGACAACATGTTTTACTTCAGAAAAATTATCTTTTAAAATTTTCTCAGCTTTAGTTGAGGTTGCAATGCTTTTTTCCAAAGAACTTCCTGGTTCTACCGCCATTTGCATTGCTAAATCACCTTCTTCTAGTGTAGGTATAAACTCAGAACCCATTCTTGAAAAGATAAAAAATGAAACAACTAACCCAGAAACAGCCATTACAAGTATTTTTTTAGGATTATTTAACGCATATTTTAAGCTAGGTAAATAACGTTTTTGCAATGCCATTACAATTTTGTCGGCAAAAGTTATTTTGTCGCTTATTTTTTTCTTTAAAAACAAAGCAGCCGCTACAGGAACATATGTTACTGATAGAATAAGTGAGCCTAAAATGGCAAAACTTACGGTTTGAGCCATTGGCAAAAAGGTTTTACCTTCAATTCCCTCTAAAGTAAAAATAGGAACAAACACAACTAAAATGATTAAGACACCAAAAGCTGCAGTATTATAAATTTGCCCACTAGCATCTCTTATTTCGTTATTCATTTGAAGTTTGGTAAGGGTTGTTCCTTTGTGTTTTTTATGAAGAATATGTAAAACCCCCTCAACAATAATTACTGCTCCATCAACAACAATTCCAAAATCTATAGCTCCTAAAGACATTAAGTTTGCTGAAACACCTAATAAATTCATTAGAATTAAAGCAAACAGCATAGATAATGGAATAACAGAAGAAACAATAAGTCCTGCCCTGAAATTTCCTAAGAAAAGCACTAAAACAAAAATTACGATTAACCCTCCTTCTATTAAGTTTTTAACTACAGTGTTAATTGTTTTTCCAACCAAAACAGAACGATCCAAATAAGGGTAAATCTCAAGCCCTTCAGGCAAAGATTTTTTTACTAGTTCCATTCGTTCATGCACATTGTCTACAGCTTCCGAAGAGTTAGCTCCTTTTAACATTAAAGTAATTCCTCCAACAACTTCACCTTTTCCATCTATTGTCATTGCCCCATATCGTTTAGGGCTGCCTAGCTTAACTACTGCAACATCCTTTATTCTTATTGGTGAACCTTCGTTTTTAATGGTAATATTTTCAATGTCACTAAATGTTTCTGCTCGTCCTTCGGTTCTTATATAAAACGCTTGGTCATTTTTTTCAATATAACTGCCGCCACTATTGTTGTTGTTGACAGTTAAAGCTCGTTCAACATCATTAATAGTAATGTTGTAGGCCATAAGTTGAAGAGGGTTAACACTAACCTCGTATTGTTTTACTAAACCGCCAAAACTACTTACCTCTATTATTCCTTTTAACCCTGTTAATTGTCGTTTTACAATCCAATCTTGTATGGTTCTTACTTTCATAATATCGAATTGTGCTTCATAGCCAGGCTTTACTTGTAATACATACTGATAGATTTCTCCAAGACCAGTTGTAATTGGCATCATTTGAGGTGTTCCAAACGCTGTAGGAATTTCTTCTCTAGCGATGGTTAATTGTTCTGCAACAAATTGACGGGCTTTCATGATGTCAACATTGTCTTCAAATACAATGGTAACTACGGATAGTCCATATCTTGAAATACTTCTAACCTCAGTTACATTTGGAATGTTGGCAACAGCCATTTCTACAGGAAAGGTGATAAACTTTTCAACTTCTTCAGCTGGCAATGTTGCAGAAGAGGTTACTACTTGAACCTGATTATTGGTGATGTCAGGAACAGCATCAACAGCAATATTTTTTAAAGAAAATATTCCGCCAAGTATAAGTGCTATAATTAGAAGTAGCACTATTAACTTATTCTTTAATGAATAAGCAATTATTTTTTCAAACATGTGTGTTGTATTATAAGTTACTTAATGATTTAGAAAAGCCTATTGTTAGGCTAAAACATTAAGCAGAAGGGGGTGGGCGAACGCTTTGAGTAGGTAAAAAACCAGCAAATTGAAGTCGCTCATCTTTAGGTAAAGGGTGTTGAAGTAACTCGCTTTCAATTTCTAGAGAAAAATTATACGAATTAGTAATAATAGGAAACAAAAAAAATGTTGCAGCAAACGCGGTGTTTGTGTTTGGTAAAACCTCTTCCATTTCTCCATCTTCTGTAAACTCATGAAAAACAAGTGCCAACAAATCAATTGGAGAAGAAGATTCTGTTTGATGTATTTGCTGATGTTCAGAGTTGCTTAGCTCACTTTTGTGAGAGTGAGGAATAAAATTGTGTAGCAACATTATAAATGCTGCTAAATAAACAAAACTATATTTCATCAATTTTAACACATAACAAAGTTACTAAAAATATAACAATTGGGTTACATTTGTAAGATGAATGATAGAACTCCTTTTTTTGAAAAAATTTCAGAAAGTTTTAATAATGAAACTTTTGTAAAAATTACCCTAAGTAAGCCAGCTTATAAAAGTGATGGCTTGTTAAATGTTTATGTGAGACTAATAGAGATAAAAGGAGAGCAGCAACTTTCTTTTACATACCACTATCAAACTAACGACCAAGTAAAAAATTACAATTTAAAGGGTGCGCAAGAAGAAATAAATAAGTTGCTAGACGGAAAATTTAGAGCTGCAATTTTGTTTACTCTAGACGAAGATTTTACTCTTCAATTATCAAAAAAAGGAAAAGTGAGCACACGAACTACTCACCCTAGCTTTAAAAATAAACCACCACAAACACATGACAAACCTAAAACTAAAAGAGCAGCTTTAGGTAAGTATTTAACACTTTTGGGAGTTTGTGATGAAAGCGGAATGGTTATTCCAAAAATGGCAGATAAGTTTAAACAGATAAACAAGTATTTAGAAATAATAGAGGGCTTAATAAAAAACACTAAATTGCCTAACGAAGCTCGCATTGTAGACATGGGTTCAGGGAAGGGTTATTTAACTTTTGCGCTATACGATTACTTGGTTAACCAACGAAAAATTGATGTAAAAATTACAGGAATTGAGTTAAGACAAGAGTTGGTTGATTTTTGTAATGAAACGGCTAAAAAATGTGGTTTTGAGAACTTAAAATTTGAAGCTAAACCTATTGAACAATACAATAAAAAAATAGATGTGTTAATTGCTTTGCATGCTTGTGACACAGCAACTGATGATGCTATTTATAAAGGGTTGACATCTAATTCAGAATTGATTATTACCGCACCTTGTTGCCACAAACAAATACGTCAACAACTTAAAGGAAAGGAGCAACAAAATCCAATATTAAAGTATGGCATTTTTAAAGAACGCCAATATGAAATGGTTACGGACACTTTGCGTGCTTTAATTATGGAAAAACACAAATACAACACCAATATTTTTGAGTTTATATCTAACGAGCACACCCGGAAAAATGTAATGTTGGTGGGTACTAAATCAAGCAAGAAAGCTGACTTAGAAAACCTTAACTCGAAAATTGAAGCTATAAAAAGTGAATATGGGATTGAAGAGCATTATTTGGAAAAATATTAGAAGTTTAATTAGTTCAAATAAACTTTAATAATTTATTACCATTACTTTTTTGTTGTCTAACCTTACCCTAAGCCATTGTTCCAAAGCATTAGATTTTTCTTTAATATTTATTTTACTAGAATTATTGCCCCAGTATATATAAAACACAGGTAATGTGTCTTGTTGAGATTCAAAATCCGTTCTAATGGTACTTCCATAAGATAATTTTTCAATTTGAGGGTATTGAATTTTTATTTCTTTTTTTATTGAAGTAAAAGGAATTGTATCTTTTCTATACTTCATTAATTCAGTTTCTAAAAAGTTAATTTTTTGATCTTTATCTTTAATTAAATCTTCATTTTTACGGTAAATCTCTTCTATTATTCCAGTTTTTACTTCAGCACTTAATTTGCCAGCAATCTCATCTGTTTTATCTTTCGATTGATAAATTTTCAAACTAACATTTTTAATTCCAGAAGATTCAAGCTTGTTATTAAGTTCTTTTTCACTTTTAGAATTAATGATTTCTCCTATCAAAAAAACTTCAATAACAGAAGGCTTATCTGTATAATAAGTTATGTTTTTATTTATTACTTGACTTCCTTCAAACACAAAGTTTTCGGAGATAAATGATTCTGCTTCACTTTCAAAAATACTTTCTTGTATTGTTGACCAAAAAGTGAAACCGCTTGGGATAATAATAATTAATGAGATAATAAATATATAGTTTTTTACACGTTTTTCTTTAACTGGGTCCATGTAGCTTGCTAAAGGAAATTTTAAGTACTTAACAATTAACCAGGTAGATAAAGCAATAAAAACTGAGTTGATTAAAAACAGGTAAAAAGCACCTAAGAAGAATTGCCAATTTCCATTAGCCAAACCATAACCGGCAGTACATAAAGGAGGCATTAATGCTGTTGCAATTGCAACACCAAAAATTACACTGGCAACAGTTCCTCTTTGTGTTTTCGCAACAATTAAAGCTATTCCACTAAATACAGCCACCAAAACATCTAGCAAGTTAGGTTTTGTTCTTGCGATTAATTCTGATTGTACTTCTCCAAAAGGTGTTAATAAGAAATAAATTGTAGAGACAATTACACTAATTAAAACAGCCGTACCTAAACTTTTCAGTGAGCGAGTAAGCATTCGGAAATTATTAATACCAATAGATAATCCTATACCAACAATTGGTCCCATTAACGGAGAAACCAACATAGCGCCTATAATTACAGCTGTAGAATTTACATTTAAACCGATAGAAGCAATTACGATAGAAGCACCAAGAACCCAAACATTAACCCCCTTAAAATCGATATCTTTTTGTATTGCTTCAACAGAACCTTCATAATCAACCTCATCACGAATATTTACAATGGTTTTAAAATAATCGATAAATAGCACAAAGAATTTTAAAAAGCTAAACTTTAATTCATTTTGAGCTCTTTCTTCTTTGTTTGCTGAGTCTTCAGGGGTAATATTCTCCTCTTGCATAGTAAAACAAATTAATTGTCGCATACTAAATTAACATTTCCCCTAATATATTAGCAGTATTTTTTATTTTTACTATCTGAAAAATGAAAAGATATGCAAAACAAGTTTGAAACACTAGAATCGAAAATTGAAGAAGCAAAAAAAGGCGGAGGAGAAAAGAGAATAGAATCGCAACACGCAAAAGGAAAGTTAACCGCTCGAGAGCGAATCCACTTTTTATTAGATGATGGTTCTTTTGAAGAGATAGGTATGTTGGTTACACATCGCTCAACAAACTTTGGATTAGATAAAACTAAATTTTTGGGCGATGGAGTTGTAACTGGATACGGAACAATAAGTGGAAGACTAGTTTATGTTTTTGCTCAAGATTTTACAGTTTTAGGAGGTTCGTTAGCTGAAGCCCATGCTGAGAAAATATGTAAAATTATGGATATGGCCATGAAGAATGGAGCTCCAGTAATAGGGTTGAATGATTCAGGGGGAGCTCGAATTCAAGAAGGTGTTGTAAGTTTAGGTGGTTATGCCGATATTTTTTATAAAAACACTCAAGCAAGTGGTGTAATTCCTCAATTATCTGCTATAATGGGGCCGTGTGCTGGTGGGGCTGTTTATTCTCCAGCATTAACAGACTTTATAATGATGGTTGAAAATACATCATACATGTTTGTAACAGGGCCAAACGTTGTAAAAACTGTCACACATGAAGAGGTAAGCTCAGAAGACTTGGGTGGTGCGTCTGCTCATTCAACAAAATCAGGAGTAACACATTTAACTTATGCAAACGAGATAGAGTGTATCAATGGCATTAAAACATTGCTTTCTTATATGCCACAAAATTGTGAAGAAGAAGCGTTAATGCTTCCTTATGAAGCAGGAAACGAAAAAAGAGAAAATTTAAACACAATAGTTCCTGCTAGTGCTAATCAACCTTATGATATTAAAGAAGTAATAGAAGGGACAGTAGATGCAGATAGTTTTTATGAGATTCATAAAGATTTTGCAGAAAATATAGTTGTTGGTTTTGCGCGATTGGCTGGAAGGTCTATAGGAATTGTTGCTAATCAACCTGCATTTTTAGCTGGCGTTTTAGATATTAAATCATCTCAAAAAGGAGCTAGATTTGTTCGTTTTTGTGACGCGTTTAATATACCATTATTGGTTTTTGAAGATGTACCAGGTTTTTTGCCAGGAACAGATCAAGAATGGAATGCAATTATTACAAACGGAGCGAAACTATTGTATGCTTTTAGTGAAGCAACAGTGCCTCGTATTACGGTAATTACTCGTAAAGCTTATGGAGGAGCTTATGATGTAATGAATTCAAAGCACATTGGAGCTGACTTAAATTATGCATGGCCTTCTGCCGAAATTGCAGTAATGGGAGCTAAAGGTGCTGCCGAAATTATATTCAAAAACGAAATTAAAGAAGCTTCAAATCCTGATGCTAAATGGCAGGAAAAAGAAGCAGAATATGCCGAAATGTTTGCAAACCCTTATAATGCTGCAGCAAGAGGTTATGTAGACGAGGTAATAAAACCAGAACAAACTAGAGAAAAACTGATAAAAGCATTTAAAATGCTTGAAAACAAGGTTGATACATTGCCTAAAAAGAAACATGGAAATATTCCTTTATAAAAAACAAGAGCCACTATTTTTAGTGGCTTTTTTGTTACAAATCTTTTAATAAACGAATAAAAAGAACTAAATTTAATAAGTATTAATTACCATTAAAATTAAAGTGCGATGAAAAATATATTAGTAACTATTGAGCTTGAAGATCAATCAAATATAATTTTAGAAAAGGCAACAGAAATAGCTGCAAAATTTGGAGCTAAAGTATGGTTGGTTCATATCGCAGCACCTGAACCAGATTTTATTGGTTATGGTACCGGCCCACAATATATTCGTGATACATTAGCTCAAGATTTAAGAGAGGAGCATAGAACATTGCAAAGGTATGCTGATGATATGAAAACAAAAGGCGTTGAAGCTGAAGGGTTATTAGTTCAAGGTAGTACTATAGAAACTATTATCAAAGAGTCTGAGAAGCTAAATGTTGATTTAATAGTTATCGGTCACCATAAACATGGATTTTTATATAATTTATTTATGGCAGGCACAGACGAATCTCTGATTGAGCAATCTAATATTCCAGTGTTAACTATCCCTTTAAATTAGGGTCTTATAATCTGTTGTTTTAGCTTTTTTTGGATTTATTTCTGATGCATTTCAAGAATAACTGTTCTGGCATCAGAAATAAAATTTTTAATTGTTTCATTACTATAGTTTGATGACTCAATAGGTTTTCCTATTTCTACACTAACATTTCCTGGGGTAATCTTATTGCTGTTTGCTGGCCAAACATTATACGTACCTTTTATACTAACAGGTACTATGGGAACTCCAGACTGCATTGCTAAATGAAATGCTCCTTTTTTGAAATTGCCAAGTTTGCCATTTTTACTTCTGGTTCCTTCAGGGTACATTACAACACTCTTTCCTGACTTTATTTTTTGAGAAGCTACCTCAAGGCTTTTTATCGCTTTCTTTTTATTACTTCTATCAATAAAAATATGTCCAGCAACCCACATGTACCAACCCACAATTGGGACCCACGCCAATTCTTTTTTGCCAATAAAATGTAGGTTTACGGGTAAGCTTCGGCAAAGTGTTCCTATATCTAAATGAGAACAGTGGTTTGCGATAAAAATTACTGGACGATCTAATGGAACATTTTCTTTTCCATTTACTTCTAATTTGATTCCTGCTATCCATAATAAACCCGGAGAAAAAACAGTTCGAGCTACAAATAAAGGGAATTGACGATTGAAAGTAAAAGGAATAAATAATGGAGCAATTAGCATTAACAAGAATGTCCACACAAACAAAAAAAACAGACGAATAAGAGACATTTATATTCTATATTTAGGGTTGCAAATTTAGCCAGAACAAAAAAAATAAGAGAATAAAAATGACTATTTGTTTGTTGAGTTTGAAAGTTCTTTTGCTAATTCATCGAGCAAACTTTTATAGCAAACAGTTAATTCTTTTGCATTTAAAGATTTATGATTAATAACAGATTGTGAAGGGAAATCGCCACATTTTAATGGGTAATTTGCTTTTCCAGATATTTTAACTTTTTCACGATTATAAATGTCATAGTCAATTAAGTGGGTTGAATATTTTGTTCTTTTGTTTCGATCTCCAACATAAACCGTGTGAACAGATTTTGAAATCTTATACCAGTTTATAAACAAAATATATGATGCGTTGTTTTCTTCTAAAAGGGATTTATAAGCCTCATCAGGAAGAAGAGATAAATTACTAGCATTATACTTCCTCCCTTTAAATTTATCAATATTGTATCTAATAAATTTTTTTATTTCACCATAGTCTTCAGAGCTTATGGGAATAAACGTTAAATTTTCATATCCAGTAAAAGCAGTATTTAATTCGCTTTGGTAAACAGAAAAAACTTCATCTGATTTAACATCGTTGTGCATAGCTATTTCTTCTAAACTAAACTCTGAAACAAATTGAAACCGAGTATAGGGAACAACTAAAACGCGTTTATTTTGAGCAAATAAAGAACTTGAAAGCGAAGCAACCAAGAAAGTAAAAAGAAAGAAGTGTTTTAACCTAAACAACATTAATTAGATAATAATTTTTTTTCCCTTTTTGAATTAAAATAGATCTCCCATTAATTAAATCTTCAGTAGTTAACAGTTTGTCTTCAGCTACTTTGTTTTTATTAACGCTTATTGCATTTTCTTTTAATGCTCTTCTAGCTTCTCCATTAGAAGCTAAAAAGTTAGTTCTGGCAGAAAGCCCATCAATAATTCCAAGACCAGATTCAAGCTCAGCTAGACTAATTTCTGCTTGAGGGACACCTTCAAAAACGTCATTAAAAATATTTTCAGGCAAGGCTTTTAATCCAGCTATAGCTTCTTCTCCGTTTTTAAACAAAATTTCTGAAGCACTCAATGCCGCATTATAATCTTCTTCTGAATGAACTCGGATGGTAATATCTTTAGCTAAAGTTTTTTGCAATAATCTTAAATGAGGAGCTTCATTGTGTTCTTTTTCAATCGCTTCAATTTCTTCTTTGTTTAACAAAGTAAAGATTCTTATGTAATTAGCAGCATCTTCATCAGAAGCATTTATCCAATATTGGTAAAATTTATATGGAGATGTTTTCGTTTTATCTAACCACACATTACCACCTTCAGTTTTACCAAATTTAGTTCCATCAGCTTTTTTAATCAAAGGGGTTGTACAAGCAAAAGCTTCTCCGCTGCCTTTTCTTCTAATCAATTCAGTTCCTGTAACAATATTTCCCCATTGATCTGAACCACCTAATTGGACTTTACAATTTTTGTTTTTCCATAACCAGTAGAAGTCGTAACCTTGAACCAGTTGATAGCTAAACTCTGTAAACGACATTCCTGTTTCAAGTCTAGACTTTACAGAATCTTTACTCATCATGTAGTTTATAGAAATGTGTTTTCCTACATCACGAATAAAGTCAAGAAAATTCATATTCTTAAACCAGTCGTAATTATTAACTACCTCTGCAGAGTTGTTAATTGAACCAAAATCTAAAAACTGTTCTAATTGTTTTTGAATACAAGCTAAATTATGTTGTAGTGTTTCGTTGTCTAATAAGTTTCGTTCTTGCGACTTTCCTGAAGGATCACCCACCATACCAGTTGCTCCACCAACCAAAGCAAAAGGCTTGTGTCCCGCTCGTTGTAGGTGAACCAAAATCATAATTTGAACTAAACTTCCAATATGTAGAGAATCTCCTGTAGGGTCAAAACCAATATATGCTGATGTCATTCCTTTAGCAAATTCTTCTTCTGTTCCAGGCATGATGTCGTGAATCATCCCTCTCCATCTTAATTCTTCTATAAAGTTCATTTTAGTTCAATTTTTTTGGCAAAAATACAGATTAAGTTTTTAAAAATTAAGCTTAAAAAAGGCAACAAAAAAGCCCTTTACTAAAATAATAAAGGGCTTTTAAAGATGTGGTTTATTTACTGTTTAGTTACTTTAAATATTTTTGATTCATCTTGTCCTTTAAGCTGTAAAAGATAAACACCCTTACCATATCCAGACATATCAATTTGTAATGGACTTGTATTAATATTGTTTTGTTCAAAAACTATTTTTCCCTGTAAATCAGTTAAAACCAATTGATTTACAGAGTTGTATTTACCAAGAGCAACATTTAAGATATTGCTTGTTGGGTTAGGGTAGATGTTTAAACTGTTGATAGTATTGTTTTGATCGATACCAACAGTAATAGCATCAGCACAAATTTCTAATCCCCACCCATCTAAAGAACCACCATCTTGGTTAGCTCCATCTGTAATAGATAAGGTCCATATTCCGTTCATGTTTTCACCATTAAATACACTTAAAGGATTGGATGGCTGATATGTTCCCCCACCAACAGGAGGGCATGGAAGAGCCCCAGGAGCTGCAGCATCATCTAAATTTAAATTAAAATTATCTTCACTGTTACAGATTCCATCCCAAAGCGTAACAGTTGTACTTTGAGGGCTTGTTAGTGTTACAGTTAGATCATTTATCCAAGTATGTGTGCCTGTTAAATTAAGAACATTTAAATCTACAATGTTACCAGAAGTGACTACATTTAAAGTTGATGTAATTGTAGGTGTTCCAGATGCAGAAATAGAGACAGGAATATCTGTGCTTGCAACCGTTGTACAGCTAGATGTAGTAAATGAAAAAACTGTTGAAGCTGGAGCAGAACCACAATTATTATAACTAGTTACTCTCCAATAATATGTTGTTTGTCCAACTAAAGATGAAGAAACATAGGAGTTTGTTGTTAAACTAGTAGCATTATCGATTATGGTTGTAAAAGCAGCATCTGTAGCAATGTCAATGTCATACATAGCTCCTACGCCTGATGCAGTCCAGTTAAAGGTAACTCCAGGATCAATACCAGTAGAGGCATCAGTAGGACTTGTAAGGGCTGCCGATGATGGAGAAGGGTCTATTACATCTAATGTTAAGTCAGCAATTTTAGTAACGGAAGATGAGGTTCCTGTTACAGCAATCGAATAAGATCCAACCATTGAAGCGTTTAATCCGCTTACAGTAACTGTAACAAGAGTGCCATTTGTTGTTGCTGTTGTTGGGTTAAATGTTACAGTAGAACCAGCAGGATTTCCACTTGCAGAAAATGTAGTGTTTTCACTGAATGATAAAAAGGTGTTGTATGTAAAATTGTATACAGCATCTTGAGTAGGACAAGGGGAAGCATTTGTATTGGAGAAGTTCATAACAAACTCCGAATCTTCAATGGTAAAATTATTACTATTTAAGGCGTAGAAAATATTTCCAGATCCTCGAACCATTATCCTTCCATTAGTTGTTGCTGCACCTGTTGGGATAGTGACACTTGCTGACCCGTTGTTAGGAACGCCAGTTGCTAAAGTGAAAGGGTAAGTAAACCCGCCATCTATTGATAAGAAAATATCAACATTTGGAGTATTCACCGCACCAGTATTTGTTCCAGCAACATCCCAAGTTATAGTTTCAGAAGCTCCAGAGTTTAATGTTAACCCACTAGTGTTTTGTGATGTAACAACGAAAGGTCCATTCGCATCAACAGTTACAATCATTTTGTCTATTTTATTTTGACCGCCTCCAGTAACGTTGTCACGAACAGTTAATGCAAAATTCATAGTTCCTGGAACAGTTAAAACTGTTTCCCATTGTGTTGAAAGAGTTCCGTTAACAACATCATCAAGTTTAGGCATATATCTATTTGGAGAGGTGATAGGTAAAAAAGACCTAAAAGAAGGGCTCCCTGCGCTAGTTGGGCTTACAGAGGTACTACTTCCAAAACCTTCATCAGCTTGTTCCCAACAAAAAGTTAGCACATCTGATAAGTCAGCATCAGTTCCTGCACCTTCAAGAATAAATGCAGTTCCATTAGGAATAATATAATCATTACCAGCATCTGCAGTTGGAACATTATTTGTTAAAGAGGTAGTAGTTTGACAGCTAGTCGTTCCAACATAATTTGTTACTTGTTCTATTGTAGCAAAATGAAAATAAGGGTCACTGTGTGGTTGAACATCTGAAGCCCCAGTTATTCCAGCATACCCCATAATCGTACTACCACTTCCTGGTTCCATTTGAACACCAGTACCTTCACTACTGTGTGTAAAAGTATGATTTCCTCCAAATTGATGCCCCATTTCATGAGCTACAAAATCGATATCAAAATCATCGCCTTCAGGGGTTACATGAGATGTGAAACCACTTCCTTTACTTCCATCAACACAAACACAACCAATACACCCAGCGTTTCCATTGCTATTTGATTCTTGATGAACTAAATGTCCAATATCATAAGCTGCTTCTGTAATAACACTCGTTAAAGTTGACTGTAATTCACTATTTAGGTTAGAGCCATAAGGGTCTATTCCTCCATTTGTATATATTACATCATCAGTATTTGCAATTAATTCCATTGTAATCGCAAAATCAGCTTCATAAACACCATTTACCCTTGTCATAGTTGTATTAATTGCAGCTAAAGCTCCAGCTTTAGTTCCTCCATGATATGCGGTATATTCTCCAGTTGCAGACATTGCAAGCCTAAATTTTCTAAGTGTTTGATCGTTCGCATCTTTTTGATTTGATGGTGAAGAAATATTCTTCTTTAAATAATAAGGAACATCATCAGTTAAACATTCAAAAGTGTTTTTTCTTGTTTCATTTGTTCTAGAATAAACCACATATGTTTTCATGTCAGAAGTGAAGGGCTCAATAAAAACAGGCTTTTTAACACCAGGGATTAACATACAGCTAAGACCTTTTTGGTTAGATAAACTAAATCTGATTACATGAGGGGTTGAAACACCATATCCAACATATGATTTTATTGATGGGTACTTTGCTGCTAAATCTGGATGCATAACAGGGGCTTCCATAATTTTAAAACTAACAAGTTCTCCATTTCCAATTGGGAAGTCGACAATAATATTAGAGAATCCATTTGCCTTTTCTCTTAAAGGTGCATTTTGAAGCGCTGATTTAAGTAGGTTAACATTTAGTTCATAAAATTCCGAATTTTCATAAGAATTATTATTAAGTAAGCTTTTTGTAGCAATTTGATTTGCTGAAGCTTTAATCCAGATTGATGATGTTTTGCTTTGAGCAAAAATATTACCTAAACAGCTAATAATGATTATTATCGCTATTAATGAGTTTGTTTTTTTCATGTTTTAAAGGTTTGAAATAATAAAGTTTATGAAGTCCTTTTTATCGGAGTTTAAATTAATCAATAATATTTATTTTTCAAAAGAATTTAAAAAAGCCCAATGATTTCGCAAAGGGCTTTTTTAATGTATGAGTAATAATTTTACTGTTTAGTTACCTTAAATACTTTTGACTCGTTTTGTCCTTTAACTTGTAAAAGATAAATTCCCTTTCCGTAATTAGACATATCAATTTGAATAGTATTGCTATTTATGTTGTTTAGTTCATAAACTACTTTACCTTGTAAATCAGTTAATACTAAGACATTTGCAGTGTTATCTTTTCCAAGAGTAACATTTAATAAATTGTTAGTAGGGTTAGGATAAATAGCTATATTATTAATCAAATAACTATTGTTTATTCCTGTCGGAATAGGTTCGGTACATATTTCTAATGACCACGCATCTAAAGACCCATCATCTTCTGTTGGATAACTGTCTAAAATTGTTAATGTCCATACACCAGCCATATTTTCACCGTTAAAAGCAGAAAGAGCATTTAGGGGTTGAAAAAAACCATTAATTGCAGGGGCGTTATTACAAGTATTTTCAAAAGTAGCGCTAGTTGATGTTGCGTCATCATCAAAAGAAACATCTAAATCATCACCATCACAACCAAAGTTCGAACTAGGGATTCCAGGACCATCAAACAACTGAACGGTTGTGCCTTGTGGAGAAGTTAAAGTTGCTCCTAAATCACCTACCCAGGTATGAGGTAACACTAAGCCTAGTAAATTTACATCAGCTATTGTTCCCGAATTTGGAACAGTAATTGTTGATGTTTGAGTTGCTGCAGAAACAGTCACAGGAACATCTGTACTTGCAATTGTTGAGCAACTAGAAGTTGTAAAAGAAAACACAGAAGAAGTTGGTGCTGAGCCACAATTGTTGTAGCTACTAACTCTCCAATAATAAGTAGTTTCTCCAACCAAAGAAGATGAAGTGTAATTGTTCGATGTAAGCCCTGAAGCATTATCTATAATAGAACTAAAAGCGGCATCAGTTGCAATATCGATGTTATACATTGTTCCTGTTCCTCCAGCAGACCAAGTAAATGTAATTCCAGGGTCAATGCCTGTTGCGGCATTTGCAGGTAGAGCTAAAGCCGCAGCTAGTGGTGCCGGGTCTATAATCTCTAGGCTTACATTATTATTTTTTGTTACAGATGTTGAAGTTCCAGTAATGGTAATAGTATGAGAACCTACCATGCCAGAATTTAGATTACTCACGGTCATTGTAACTGGAGTTCCATTAACTGAAGCTGTAGTTGGATTAAAAGTTACAATTGACCCCGCAGGATTTCCTGAAGCTGAAAATGTTGTCGTCTCGCTAAAAGATAAAAATGTATTATAATTAAAATTATAAACAGCATTTTCTGTTGGGCAGGGAGTTGCTGATGTGCTAGAAAAATTCATCACGAATTCAGCGTCTTCAATAGCAAAATTATTACTATTTAATGCATAAAATATATTTCCACTTCCTCTAACCATAATTCTAGCTGTTGTTGTAGCTGCGCCAGTTGGAACTGTTACACTTGCCGATCCATTATTTGGAACTGTCGACGCTAGAGTATAAGGATATGTATAACCTCCATCTACCGATAAAAAGATGTCAACATTTGGAGTGTTTACGTTCCCAGTACTTGTGTTTGCAACATTCCAAGTAACGGTTTCAGTACCTCCTGAATTCCATGTGATACCTGTTGTATTTTGAGAGGTAACAGCAAAAGGACCAGATGCTCCATCTACTGTTACTTTCATTAAATCAGAAGCAGTTTGCCCGCCAAGAGGGTCATTATCTCTAACAATAAATGAGAAATTAAGAGATCTACCAACAGTAGGTGTTTTTTCCCAAGTTGGAAATAAGTCGCCAGCAATAACACTGCTTAAAACAGGCATATATCTATTTGGCGAGGAAATAGGCATTTTAGCTCTATACAACGGACCAGAAGTCCAGGTAGATACAGGAGAAGAAGAGCTAGGAGCTTGTGCTGGGTCATTTTGAGACCAATTATAAGTTAAAGATCCCATTCCATCAGGATCTGTAGCGGTACCTTCTAAAACAAAAGCGGTACCTTGAGGAATAATATAATCATCTCCCGCGTCTGCAGTTGGAGGGTTGTTAGTGTGGTCGGTATTAACACTACAAGTACTATTTCCTCCAGGCTTAATGTTTGCCAAAATATCTCTTATGTTAACATAGTTGAAATGGGCATCACTATTATTTTGAACATTTACAGAGCAGATTCCTGCATATCCCATTATTGAGCTGCCACTACATGGTTCTACTTCTGTCTGTCCATTACCACTTCTACTACAAGTGTTCATTGTGTGGTACCCTCCAAATTGATGACCCATTTCATGTGCAACATAATCTATATCAAAAGGATCTCCTGTTGGGTTTCCTCGTCCAGTCATCCCACTTCCTTTAGAGCCATCAGTACATACGCAAGCTAAACACCCAGCATTACCACCTCCAGAAGTATTGAAGTTATGTCCTATATCATAATTTGCGTCTCCAATATTAGTGTTTAAGAAGTTTTGTGTTGCTGTATTATATTCTCCATTCCAAGGATCAGAGTTTGTCGCTCCATAAAAAATACAATCGTCATTATTTGCAATAAATTCTAAAGTAACACCAAGATCTATTTCATAAACAGTATTAACTCTATTAATGGTAATGGTCATTTGAGCTTGAATTTCTGCTTTGTTTGCAGCATCAGAACCACCACCAGTAGTAAAGATATTTCCATATTCAGCAGTACATGTTTGAGCTAATCTATATTTACGCATTTTCATATCATCAGCATCAGCCTTAAATGTATTGCCTGAATTTCTATCTTTCTCAATAGATCTTAATTTAGCATCATCTTCTTTTGTTAAACATTCAAAGGGTTGTGTGTCTGGCCCTAAAGAGTTTCTATCATAAACTACATAGTTGTTTAAATCACTAGTATATGGATCAATATAATTTGTGCTTTTAGTTCCAGAAAGAGTCATTGTATGAAGGCCAAACTGAGTAACAGAAAATCTCATATAAGCAGTAGGGTCTTCAATACCCTGAGCAACATAAGTCTTAATCATTGGAAACTTAGCAGCTAAATCTGGGTGCATTATAGGAGAATCCCATACTCTAAAGTGTTCAATTTTACCTTCTGAAGTAGGGAATTCAATAATTAAATTTGATTTACCAGTAAAACCTTCTCTATTTGGTGCTGCAGTTAATTTTGTTTTTAGTTGATTAAAGTCTAGAGCAAAATATTGAGCTTTTGTTGGTATGTTATTTCGGTGTACTTTCTCTTTAGAATTGAGGGTTGAAGCCTCAATTTTTTTCCATAAAGGAGAGCTTGATTGACCTAATAATGATAAAGAAAACGCCCCCATAAAAATGGATGCAACTGCGAATTTAGAGATTAGTTTCATAATAGATATTGTTTAGTTTTCACAATGAAGATAGTGAAAATAAATTGGCAGAGTAAATAAAATTACCATGATTCGTGGAATCTTTAGTTTTGTTTAAACTATAAATTATAATTTCGCACTTTAAAACGATAAAAATGCATTTAGATTTTAAAGAAATAGCAACAGCATCAATGATTTTGTTTGCTGTTATAGATATAGTTGGATCAATACCAATTATTATAGACTTGCGTCAAAAAGTAGGACATATACAGTCTGAAAAGGCTAGTGTTGTAGCAATGATAATAATGATTGTTTTTTTGTTTGTGGGAGAATCTATTTTAAACTTGATTGGTATTGATGTGAACTCATTTGCTATAGCAGGATCATTAATTATTTTCTTTTTAGCAATAGAAATGATATTAGGTATTCAGCTATACAAAGATGATGCACCAAACACAGCATCTATTGTTCCTTTAGCTTTTCCTTTAATTGCAGGAGCAGGAACGATGACCTCTCTTTTATCTTTAAGGTCAGAATATGCAGTAGAAAATATTATTGTAGCGATTATCGTTAATATTATTTTAGTTTATGCAGTACTTAAATTATCAGTAAAAATTGAGAAAATACTTGGAAGTGGAGGATTGGCTGTGCTTCGAAAGGTCTTTGGGGTAATATTATTAGCGATTGCAATCAAACTATTTAAAACAAATGTTGGGTTTTAAAAATGTCAGTTATTACAATTTATACAGACGGAGCTGCAAAAGGAAACCCAGGAAATGGGGGCTATGGAGTTGTAATGATGAGCGGACATCATAAAAAAGAGCTATCAGAAGGCTTTCGTTTAACGACAAACAACAGAATGGAGCTCTTAAGTGTAATTGTTGCCCTAGAAACCATAAAAACAACGAATGCACAGGTTGAGATTTTTTCAGACTCTAAGTATGTTGTTGATTCTGTAGAAAAAAAATGGGTGTTTGGATGGCAGAAAAAAGGATTTAAAGGAAAAAAAAATATTGATTTGTGGCAGAGGTTTTTAAAAATTTACCCAAAACATCAAGTAAAATTTAATTGGGTAAAAGGTCACGCTGGCAACCTCTACAATGAACGATGCGATGAACTGGCAGTTCAGGCTGCAGAAGGTCAAAATTTATTAATAGACGAAGGGTATGAAAAAGAATCATCAGAAGGGCTATTTTAGTTCATCAAGCATAAATTAAAGTTCGTCTAAAAATTTATTTCACACGCTTTCAATAAAAGGCTTTTATTACATTTGCCAACTTCAAAAATAAGGCATGACAGAATACCCAAGTTTAATAAAATCGAAATTACCAAAAGTTGGAACAACCATTTTTACAGTAATGAGTCAACTTGCCAATGAAACTAAGGCAATTAACTTGTCACAAGGATTTCCTGATTTTGAGAGCTCGGATGAATTGATAAACTTGGTAACTCAAGCCATGAAAAAAGGACTAAATCAATATGCTCCAATGTCAGGTGTCCTTGAGTTAAGAGAGCAAATTTCTCAAAAAATTGAGAATTTACATGGCGCAAAATATCATCCTGAATCTGAAATAACGATTACTTCAGGTGCTACTCAGGCAATTTATACTGCAATAGCCTCAACAATAACAGAAGGAGATGAGGTAATTATATTTACTCCAGCTTATGACTGTTATGAACCAGCAATTGAATTGAACGGAGGAAAAACAGTGTTTATTCAAATGCATGCTCCAAGTTATAAAATTGATTGGGAGGATGTTAAAAAGATGATTAATCAGCGCACAAAAATGATTATCATAAACACACCTCACAATCCAACGGCAACTATTTTAAAAGAAAAAGACATGCTTGCTCTTGAAAAAATTGTTGCCGACACTGACATTATCGTTTTGAGTGATGAGGTTTATGAGCATATTGTTTTTGATGATAAAACACACCAAAGCGCTTCTAAATATCCAAAATTAATGGAACGATCATTTATCGTTTCTTCTTTTGGTAAAACATTTCATAATACAGGTTGGAAAATAGGCTATTGTGTAGCGCCTAAAAACTTAATGAAAGAGTTTAGAAAAGCACATCAGTTTATTGTATTTTCGGTAAACACTCCTATGCAATATGCTTTAGCTGAGTACCTGAAAAATGAAAACAATTACATGTCTTTAAATCATTTTTATCAGCAAAAGCGAGATTTTTTTGTTGATTTAATTAAAGGTTCAAAATTTGAAATACTTCCATCTAAAGGTACTTATTTTCAACTTCTGAACTATAAAGGCATTAGTGATGAAAAGGATACTGACTTTGCAATTCGTTTAACTAAGGAGTATGGAGTAGCTTCAATTCCTGTTTCAGTATTTTACCAAAAAAATATTGATGAGAAAATGTTGCGTTTTTGTTTTGCTAAAGAAAATGAAACACTACTTAAAGCAGCCGAGATTTTAAACAAGGTTGTTTAAAACTCATTAACCTCTTTTTCTGTATTCTTTTTTAATTTTATTATTTTCATCTTTTCTTAAAGATTGAAAATGAAGAATTTACTACATTGTTTTGTTGTTATAGCTATTCAAATATTCCCATTATTTACTATAGGAACTAATGTAATTAAGCCTGATTCTGTCGAAAAAGAGGCTTATTATTTTATTTCGAACAGAGATTGTGCTGATGATAAATTGGCAATGTATAAAGCTCGTACCAATCAAAGTGGTATTTCCTCATGTGTAATTAAAGGTAATTTTGAAATTAAAGATTTTAGCCATATGCGTAAAGCTGAAATTTCTGTTTATAATATCTCAAACGACCAATTAGTAGGAATTTATAACACGCACCCTAAAACAGGTAATTACCTAATAATATTAGTTCCAAATGTAAAATATGAGTTTGTAATTAATACTTATGGTTATGCTCCAATTAAAAAAATAGTTGAAATACCGAATTATTCAAGTACAAATGTTTATGATGAAATCTCAACCCAAAAAATCTTGTTGTCGGTTGATTCTTCTAGAATTAATTTAAGCTTAAACACATTGCTTGTTGAGGAGAAAGAACCAACTTTATTTTTGTTAACAGTTTACGATGAAACCAACGAAAACAATCGTCGCGTGGAGCTTTATGAAGCAAATGAAGAGTTACTTGATGAGAAAAGAAAGCAATTATCAGAAACAGACTTCGGTAATATTGATGAATTATTAAAAAATGAAGCCGAAGCAGAAAGTAAAAAACCAGAACAAGCTGAAAAAGCGTTTTTAAAAAAAGACTACAAAACAGCATCTGCAATTTATTCAGAATTACTTATGCTTGACCCAGATGATGAATTAGTGAATTACCGAAAAGGAGTCTCGGTTTATTATACTGAGCAAAACAAATTGCTTTCTTTACAATACCTAAAAAAAGCAGCGCTATCTAATTCAACGCCTTATGATGTATATTATTATTTAGGAATGACTTATCATTCTTGGGCAGATTTTGATAAAGCTCAGCAAGCTTTTGCGAAATATAAAGCAAAAGCAAAACCCAATGAAATTATCGTTAACAATATAGATCGACTCATTGAAAATTGTATTAATGGCAAATTAATAACTCAGGAGCAGTTTGATATGCAAATTTTAAATAAAACACCCATTGATTATAGTAAGCTAGTTAAAGAATTACCATCATCATTAACATCAGAAAAGTTGAGTTATAAAACAGACTTTTTTATCTCTCCATTAGATGGGAAAAAGAAAGAAAAATTTTTAATGTTTAAAACAGAACAAAATGAGATGATTCAAACTAGTTATGGAATAGATGAAAAAAATGGAAAAGATTTATTTTATAACATGCTGTTGGGGGGAGATAAATGGAGTATTTCTAAAACTTTAGGCGAAAATATTAATACAACTTTTGATGAAGATTATGCTTATGTAACTCTAGATGGGAAAACACTCTATTTTGCTTCAAAAGGACATAATAGCATTGGAGGTTACGATATTTTTGTGTCAACAAGAGAAACGGTAAATGATGTTTGGAGTAAGCCTAAAAATATGGGATACCCAATCAACTCTCCTTATGATGATTTTATGTTTATGCCTAGTTTATCAGGGAATGAGGCTTATTTTGTTTCCAATAGAAGAAGTCCAACAGGAGGATATAATTTAATTCATATAAATATGCCTAAGTCTCCACTTCCATTAACAATTGTAAAAGGACATTTTATGACAAATGATTCTATTCCAAACTTTAGTGCTTCAATAGCAGTTTATAACACCAATAATCAAGAAGTAGTTGGAATTTATAACACAAACGCAAACAATGGTAATTTTTTAATGGCTCTAATACCTGGGATAAAATATGAATTTGAAGTAATGGTTGATGGGTTTAATCAACATTTAGCTTATGTTACAGTTCCTACACAAACAGAATCTTTTGCGTTAAGACAAAACATTAGACTAAAAAAAGAAGGCACTTTTGAAATATTAAATATTGATAATTACTTTACAAAAGAAGAAGCTGATAATGCACCTGTTTATAATAAAACTATAAAAGATTTTGAAGTAGAGAAAGTTGCTTTAGTTGAAATACAGCCAAACTCAATTAGAGAACAGTTTAATCAGCCCTCAACTGCACAGAAAGAAATATTAGCTTCAGCAGAACAGTTTTTTATTAATAAGCAATACTTAAAGTGTGCCGAGCAATTTAGTAAAGTAGCACCATTAATTGACCTCAACTTTAAGCAAAGTTATTATTATGGAAAAAGTTTATATAACACAACTAAAGACTATGAAAAAACGCTAAAATTTTTAGAAAAAGCAGGTGAAAATAAAACAACACCTTATGATGTTTTTTTTATGTTGGGTAAAACTAACCATAATGCCTACCGATTTGAAAGGGCTGTAATTGCGTATAAAAAATATCAAGAATTAGCGAACGAAAAAGAGAAAGAAAAGAATAATATAGATGCTCTTATTAATTTAAGTCTATTTGGTAAAGAAATCGTTAATACTCCTAAACCTATAGAAGTATTATCTAAAAAAGAGTTTAAAAAAGAGTTGATTCACACTGTTTATGGTTCGTTAGATGTTGAAGCAAAATTTTTATTAGCACCTGATGACATGACAACCGCAAAAGATAAAAAAGAAGGATTTAAACCAACAATGTATTTAGACAAAAATAAAACAGTTATTTATTATGCTAGCTATGGAGAAAATGGGGAGAATGGGAAAGATATCTTTTTAATGAAAAAATTGCCTGACAATACATGGTCAACACCTACTAATTTAGGGGGGGCGATAAATTCTTTAGGAGACGAAGATTTTCCTTTTTTAACACCAGATGGTAAAACCTTATATTTTTCTTCAACTGAACATGGAAGCATGGGAGGATACGATATTTTTAAATCGGATTGGAACGAAAAGTTAAATACTTGGGATCGGCCAAAAAATTTAGGTGCTCCTATTAATTCTCCTTTTGATGATATATTTTATGTAGAAGAATGAATTTAAAAATTACAATAATACAATCGGAATTACACTGGGAAAATGTTGAAGAAAATTTAGCAATGTTTGCTAAGAAAATAGAAGCTATTAATGAGCAAACAGATATTGTTGTTTTGCCCGAAATGTTTACTACTGGATTTTCTATGGAGTCAGTAAAATTGGCTGAAAAAATGGATGGCAAATCAGTAAAATGGATGAAACAATTAGCTGTTAAAAAAAATGCTGTAATAACTGGGAGTATAATAATTGAGGAAGAAGGTAAATATTTTAATCGTTTACTTTGGGTACAACCTGATGAAAATGTTCTTACTTATGATAAGAGGCATTTGTTTAGAATGGCAGAAGAAGACAAACATTTTACTGCTGGTGAAGAACGATTGATTGTTGAATGGAAAGGCTGGAAAGTATGTCCTTTGATTTGCTATGATTTACGATTTCCAGTATGGAGCAGAAATTCTTTACCTGCATTTGATTGCTTAATTTATGTAGCAAATTGGCCAGAGGCAAGAAAAGAGCCTTGGTATAAGTTGCTAGAAGCAAGAGCGATTGAAAATCAAGTTTATGTTGTTGGAGTCAATAGAGTAGGGTTTGACGGTAAAGACATCAGTTATTCTGGTAATTCTGCAGTAATTGATCCTAAAGGAAATTCAATTAGCAATATTAAAACAAAGTTAAACGAAACTGTAACAATAGAGCTCAATAAACAAGCACTAGAAGATTTTCGAGAAAAGTTTCCTGTAGGTTTAGACGCTGATGATTTTGAAGTTTACATCTAATTACTTCAAATATGTTTTATTGTTTATAATAATATCTTTAGTCATTCCTTTAAGTACATTGCCAGCCTGAATAATTAAACCTTCGCTTGGAGGAAAAGGAACTGGTTCACTCTGAAGTTCACTAGCAGTTTTAGGGCTTAACGCATTTAAATCTCCCCTTGCTATAGTGTAAAAATGTTCAAATAAAGCATCAGAAGTAATCGGCTCTTTTTTCATTAATTTATTATTCATGTTATCGTAATAATTAATGTTTCCAGAAATTCTTGCAGACTTTCGTTGATGAACCCTAGTAACATTACATCTAATTGTTTTGTAATTAGGAAGTTTAATATCATTTCCTAAGCTGTCTTTTTTAACATTTCCATTTTGATCTAACATATAACTAAACCCATCTTCTACCTCTTTTGTTTCTATGCTTACACTTTCTTTTACTTCTTCAGGGGATACTAATATTTGTTCCATTGATAAGATAATAGAGTAGTGGTAATTTATTGAAGTGTCAACATAATTATCATAGTTTAACCACCCTTGATCTAAATCATTTACTTCAATAATTTGAAGTTCATCAATTAATTGTTTTGGAGCAACAACATCGGCATTGTCTTCAATAGTAAAAAATACATTTGTTGTTCCTAAATATTTTGATTCCTCAATTTTTGCATCAACATCTTTAAAGTTATCGGCAAATCTTTTTGTTTCTAAAAAGCGTTCGTAAGCTTCTCTTGCTTTTAATTTATCATTTGTAGCTAAAAGTTCAGTTCCTTTCGCATAAGCATACTCCGCTGCTTTTAGTCTGGCATTTTCTATTTCAGAAATAAAGTCTTGTTTATCGAAATTAATACCAACAACAGGTAAAGATTCAGCCAACAATTGCCTTTTATTCATGCGAGTATAAATTGTAAATAAGGTTGCCCAATTAGCTGGATTTCCTTGTTTTTTTAAACGAGTTACTGCTGCGTTATCTTGGATGTATGCCATTCTGTATGCATCATTAAACACATCTACTTCTTCAAAATTCCCAGCATCTTTCATTATTTTTTTTGCTGATTTTTGCATCGCAGCATCATAATCACCTTTAGCTAAATGTTTAGAAGATGATTTACAAGCAATAATAGTTGATAAGGATAAAAAAAGTATAAAAAGAGTTCTCATAATTTTAGTTTTGATTTTAAGTACAATCATTATTCCAAAAGTATAAAAACAAAAGAATATTTAACGAATTAATGAAACAGTTCCTATTTGTTCTCCTGGATTTCCTTGAATATCTTTATATTTAATTTTCCAGACATACGTTTCGACTTTTGACAAAGTTCCTCTGTAGTAGCCATCCCAACCTTCATCTATATCTTTTGTGTAAAACAATTCTTCCCCCCAACGGTCTACAATCAAAAGCTCAAACTCAACAATATCTTTTCCATAAACATAAAAAACATCATTAACCCCATCACCATCTGGAGTAAATGCGTTTGGCACATAAATGACGCCATCGAAGGAAATGGTAATGGTATCTGTGTTAATACACCCTTCATCAGAGGTTACCGTTAAAGAATAGGTGCTAACTTCTTCTGTATCTACTTCTGGATTTAAGCAATTAATACAACTTAATCCTTGACTTGGAGACCAAATATAATTATTAGCATTTGTTTCAGGATATAAGGTAACTATGTTCCCCCAACTTGTATTAATATCATTTCCTAATTCTACATAAGGTAAAGGAAGTGTGTCCATAAATACAGACAAAGAAAGAGAACAGATTAATGAAGAGTTAATATTTTTAAAAACCTCTACACTAAATAATGTTGGTAAAAAGAGGTTTGTATTTACTGAAGCGTATGTTGGGTTTGAAAATAAAAAACTAGGCTCCCAAAAATAGGAATCTCCTCCAGAAGCCCAAAGGCTAACAGTTTCTCCAATGCATACTGCTGAATCACTTACAATTGAAGCTATAACTTGGTGAACTGATACTAAAACAGAGTCATAAGCAATTCCACATCCGTTTGATGAAGAAACTGTATATAACGTTGTGTTTGTTGGGCTTGCTATGGGGTTTGAAAAAGATGGGTTGTTTAGTGAGCTTGAAGGACTCCAGTTATAGTTTTGCCCTCCATCTACATATAACTCTACTTCTTGTCCAAAGCACAAACTTGTATCGTTTGATGCAACTGCTTGAGGCAATAAAGTATCTACATAAAGGGTCATGAATGTATCTTTCACACAATTATTTAAATCAGTGATGCTAACATTATAATTTGTTGTATAATAAGGTGATGCAATAGGGTTGGAAATATCGTTTAAACTTAATGTGGAATCAGGAGACCATAAATAATATTTACCATAAAAAGCCTCTATTTCTATAGAGTCACCTCTACAAATACTGGTGTCAGGAATTATACTTCCTGATGGATTTAAAATTTCGATGAAAATAGAAGCAGTATCAATACCGCAAGAGTCTCCAACAACAACAGTGTAAGTGGTTGATGTATCGGGCCAAACGATAGGATTTTCGATTAATGAGTCGGAAATGTGATAGGATGATAACCAATAATAAAACTCACCTCCGGTAGCATTTAATTCTATACTATCACCTTTACAAACACCAACAACTGGTGTAATAGAAGCTGTTGGGGGAGGAGAAATATATATATCAACGTAATCGGAATCGGTTAATATACAAGCAATAGAATCTATAGAAGTAAGCATAACATGATAAGTTCCGGCGGAGTCAAATACATGGAATGGCTCAAATTCTGTAGATGAATTGCCATCATCGAATTCCCAGTAATAATTATACCCACCAATACTTAAGTTTTGAAAATGCACTGTATCACCAACACAATAATAGGGAGTGGTATATACTTCTGCATCAACAGTTAGCTTAGTTAAGTTTATTTTGAATACACCTAAATTACATTGAGAGCTAATCCCAGGTAAGGATGTTCCATTTATGTTTGAGTAAGCACCTGGAGTGGTCGGAAAATCGTTGTTTCCAAAGCAACCTGCGCAAACAGCTTGATATACTATTCCCTTTTTATCAAAACGACTAGTTCCACCATCAACATGCTCTCTACTGTCTGAGCCACCAAAAAAAGTGCCCATTAATAATTGGTTAGCATCTTCACTAAACATAGCTAAATAATAATCGTTACCATCAGTTGTATTTTGAACTGCATTTGGAGTGATAGGCAACCCATTAGTAGTACTGTAATCTGCTAGAGCATAAGTTGCATTTAAAGATCCTCCCCATCCAGAGATTAGAATATAATTACAATTATTGACTAAAAATGCAGATAAAGAGATGTCAACTTCCCCTGAACTTGTTCCAAATGTAGTTGAAAAAACAGTTGAAGATAAATCAGGTGTTAATTTATGGATAAACTGGCCGCTATTACTATCGTTATAAACTGTTGCAGGAGTTATTGGGTAAACTCCCTCAGTTTGACCAACAACATAAATATTATCAGCTGTATCCAGCTGAACAAAATAGGTTTGATCTAATTCTTCAGTTCCTATGTAAGTACAAGCTATTAGCGAGGTGGCATCAGAAGTCATTTTAACAATATAACCATCCATTATACCACCAAGAATTGGATTTATAGCGCTAGCAGATGTAGGCAAATCCCAACTTTTTGTGCCGCCAGTAAAAAGAATATTCCCTATTTTATCAAACTGAAGAGAATAAGCAGCATCATCCATGTTTCCACCAAAATAAGTTGACCATATGAGCGAATCAAGAGAAGGATTTAATTTAAAAACACAAGCATTTTGTCCATTGTCTCCGCTTATAAAGTTAGGTTTAATCACACCAGCCGTTGTTGGAAAATCAGTTGAAAGGGTCGTGCTAGCAACAAAAATATTGTTGTTTTCATCTACGACAACCTCTCCTCTATAATCATCAGCATAATTGTATTTTAAAGGGTTCCCTTTGTTTAAGCCATCAATACCACTACCGCCAATAAATGATGAGCCTAATAAAGCGGTTCCATCACTACTAATTTTTGAAACAAAAATATCATAAGTACCATTTAAGGTATCGTCATATGCTGTTGAATATACTGGAAAGTTAGGAGATGCAGTTGTACCAAAAACAACTAAATTATCATTATTATCTACAATTAAACTATGAGGATTATCTTCTCCAATACCACCTAGGTAGGTGGAGTAAATTAGTGTAGTTCCGTCTGGTGAAAATTTAGAGATAGAAGCATCTCTTGAACCACCATTAAAAAACAACTGCAAAGCTCCTGTTGTTACTGGGTAACCCACACCAAACACTACACCTGCCCCATACAAATGGCCAGTTTCATCATAAGTAGATGTAAAACCCCAATTTCCAACTTCTGCTCCAGAATATGAAGCAAAGATTAGCGCAGGGTCAATTATTAAAGTGAAGTTTTTATCATATCCTTTTGGAAACTCAAATGAGAGAGTGTTGTTTTTTAATACATAATTACACGGAACCTCTTTTTTTGTTCCATTAATTTTTTGATAAGCAAAAGGTTTATTTTCGATTAAGGTGTTTACTGATGTTTTAATGTATAAGTGACCATCCTTGATAGTTGTACTTTCAGCTCCTTTATATTTAAGTTTTATTTGAGTTACATCTTTATTTGGAGCTATAATAAAGTCGTATTTAAGCGTGTTGTTGCTTTGGTAAAACTTTAAGTTAATTCCTTTATAAAGTTCTCGATACTCTACTTCTTGATATTTCTTTACATTACTAGCCCATTTATTTTTATCGTTACCTAAATAATAGTTTTCGTAGGTTGATAATGGTTTGGTTGCTGTTAATTTTGGAACTAATGAATTTACAAATGTTACATTAAAAGCATGTAAATTAATTATTGAATCTTCTTTTGAAGGGTTCACTAGTGTTCCATGGTGTAGGTCATCAATTCTTTCTAAATCAGTTTCTCTATAAAACTGATATGTTAATTTATTTGATTCTAAAAATAAATCTCCTGCAGGCAGTTTAGCTCTATACTGTACGTTATTGTTCCATTGTCCTTTATTTTCGGTAAACGATAAATAGGTATTTTGTGCCAATGTAAATTGACATAAAAAAAGGAAAAATATGCAAGCTATTAACTTCAAATCAACAAGTTATAACCTACTAAGGTACAAAATTTTCAAATAGAATATATTTCAGTATTTTTAAAAGAGTTAAAGACTTATTTTTTCAGTTAAGTTTACTGGCCTAAGGATTACAATAGTTACAATACATTGGATCTTCTGATATTTTATCAGGATTTGGTGACTTTATACTAAACCCACATTTAGTACAACCATTAACAAAAAACATTATAGATTGTGTTGGTTCATTACAACTTTCGCATGGTAACCCTTGTATAATGTCAATAACACCAAACCCTGGAGTATTACATTTTTCACATGTTGTTAGCGCTTTATACAGCATGTTTTCGGTTGCTTCAGAAATGACATTCATTCTTGTAGGGTTATATAAAGCTCTCATGTCAGTTTCTACATAGGCATGGTTGTAGTTTTTCTTAATTTGTTCAAATGCTTTTTTTAAATCTACCCAATTACTAATTCCTTTATGGATTTGGGTAATATCATTTTGAGTGTTTCTTATAATTAAGCCATGCTCAGGAAAGTGTACTTTTTTTGCAAAAGTTTCTAGGTCTTCCCAACTTTCACAAAGTTGTGCATCAAAATTGGTTTCAGTGCTTAGCTTTTTTCCAATAATTTCAAGATTGTTTTTTTTGTCTATAAGAATAACTAATTCCTCATTTCCAGGAACAAAAATTAAAGAAGGGTGCATTCCAAAAGAACCTTCGCTTGCAATAGCTAAATCGCAACCAGTCAGCTCCATTGCTATTTCACACTTTTGCCTCGCTGTAGTTAAAGGGTCAGCTTTGCGTTCAACCTCTCCAGTAAAAGTACCTAAACAATCTGTATTAATATTTTCAGGAGCAAAAGGTCGTACTCCAAGTTTGGAAGCTACTAAAGGACCAATAACATTTTCTTTTTTATGCATGGTTGCAATAACCAATTCCCGACCTAAAAAAAGACTCATTTAAATCTAATTTTTAGTTAAGCTGCCGCATCAAGCGAGGATATTTTCTCCCAGGTTAAATTGCCATTGTATCGATGAGATACTTTTCCTTCCTCATTCATTGCTAAGAGGTATATCCATCCATTATCGCATAAATCTCTTACCATTTTATGTTTTTCTAGGATATTATTCATTGCTTCTAATGGAGCTTCTATTATTACATTTAGTTTTAGTGGTTCATGTTGGTATTTTTCCCCATCATGTATCGCTTGAAGAGGCAACCCAACTCTCAAATCACCAGAAAAACCTTCTAATACACCTACTCCAGCAGTTACGTTGTGAAGTGTTTTATTACCTGAACCAAAGGTTTTATTGTCAACAGTAGATCCATAGTATTGTAAATTTATCCAGCTTGTAACAACCATCGGGGCTGTCATTATTAGTTCAAGAATTGAAAATGTTTTGTCTTTTTTCCAATCATAAGAATGTAAGAATGATTGCCCTTCTAGATTGATATCTTTTGTTCTATGTCGAGGAGCAACTACAAAAGCTGAACATCCTGCAAGCCCCCATTCAGGTCTTGTTTGCGCCCAGTCTTTACTTCTTCCAATTATTGATTTATCAATATTTGATTTACCATCTGTTATTAGTTTAATTGAACGTTCAGTTCTTGCTGAATGACCAGCTAACGATAATGATTTTTTAAGATTTTTAAGTTCATTTATTCTTTCTGAAGGCACATCAAATTCATTAAAAACACTAACTTCATCAGTAGTCGTGTCGTGCAAGCAAGCAAGGAAAATAGTGTTTTCAGGAATTAAAAAGTTTTGTTTTTCTAACCTTTCTCTAACGGCTTTGTTATTAAGAACAGCAGCAACTACTTTTGCATTTGCTTCTCCAGTATGACCTCCACATGCTCCACAATCGTAACCAGTTGCATGAGGGTTGTTTACCATGGTTGAACCATGCCCAACAATAAGCACAAACTTTGCAAAGTTTTCTGTTAACGACATTGCTGTTAGTGCATTTTTAGCCATTTCTATCTGTTGGTCTATAGGAATGCCAGTTGCTTCGTTATTTGATGGATTATAATTTAAATCAATAGTTTTCATTGCTGAAAAACGATCTAACATTCCTATTTTATCAGGATGAGGAACAGGTCTAGTAAGCCCGAATGAATCTGTAAAAAGTTTTGGTAAGTATGAAAGGCCAACTGGACTAACAAAACTAAAGCAAGTTACCGCTCCTGATTTAAATGATTTCCATACCTGCCCAATGTGTCTATCAAGTATTCGATTATCTAAGACTTTTTGATGTTCTTTTTCATCAGAGATTTTTTCCATTATTGTTGGTCCTGTTTTTAAAAGAACTGGACATTGAGCTTCTCCATTTTCATGTCCTATTGGTACATACTTTAAAGGGAAAGCAAAGAAACCAGCAAAACCTAGCGTTTCAATGGTGTTGTCTACTAATTCTAAGTTTCTACGGTAAACTTCAGAACGCACATCAATACAAAAAATAGCTTGAGCTTTTGCTTGTTCATTAGTTGAGTTTTTTAAAGGAAGTTGTCCTTTAAACTTATTGATAATGTTACGTTGTGAAGACATATCAAAAGCTTCTTGAAGAATTAGATTTTGTTCTAATTGTTTGTTGAGTTCTTTTTGAATATTTGTAAGTGATAATATTTCTTTTGCATCATTCCACTTTTCAGTTAGCTTATTATTATTTAAACTTTCTAAAAGAGAAGATTCCCAACAAATCAGTATTGCTAAAAATTCAATAAGCTGTCCATCTTTCCCTCCATATAATTCATTATCCCAATCTATTCGAGCTGCATAAGCTGCCCAACCTCCAACTCTAAGTAAAATTTTATGAAGGTATAAAGGGAGTTCTTCTTGAGACAGGTTAAGTTTTTCTAATGCAATATGTGCTGCTTCAATAGGATTGTTTGGTAAGGATTTTACAATTTTTCTAAAATTATTTAACCCTGTTAGTTCTGGAGTTCGATCTACTTCAGCTTCAGCTTTCCATGATTTAAAAGGGCTCTCGTTTTTGTTGGCAGTAACCCAAAACGCTTGACCATTGTCATAATATGATGCAGCCCAATTTGAAACTCTTGCAATAATAAATCTACTCCAATCTTTATCAGTTATTTGGGTAGCTACATCAGCTATAGAAGCAACTGTAGTAGCTACTTCATTTGCTTCATTATTGTGGTCTAATGAATTAATAAATGCGGTTGCATTTATTTTATTATTTCTTTTCTTTAAAACGGCAGCAATATCATCTACTTTAATTTTACCATTTTTTAATTTTTCTATGTAAAAAGAGCTTGGTAAGGTCATTTGAATACCTCCTGCAGCTGCTAATTCTTGCGCTACATTGTCAAATTTTTTATCAGTATGGCCTAAATAAGGATTTACTGCAACAAAGTTTTCAAGTGGCCAAACAGGAGCAATTTTTTTACTCGCTTCTCTTAACACAGTTGTTAACTGTTCAGTATTCAATTTTTGTGAAGATATATTTTCCATTTTTTATAGTGATAAATTGAGGTGTATTTATTAAGCAGTTTGTTTTTCAAATGTGTTTACATTTCTTAAGCTATTTTCAGAGGTTATCTTTTCAATGTTTTCTATTACTTTAGGCTTTCTTTCTTTATCATGAGAATATAAAGCTCGAACTGTTCTGTCAAAAACTGTATTAACATATAAGCCATTTCTTAAATGGATTGCTAAAGCTCTTGAGAATTGGCTTGCTGAAATTAATGGAGCAGCTATTTGAATTAAAACTACGGTTGTAAATGCAACAAGAAGAATGCTTATTAGAATAAATTCTATAAAGTTTGGTACTATTAAATCTGGTATTTGGGAAGATAACAAATAGTGAGTCCCTGACTCTAATGTAAAAAAAGCTGTTGTTACAATTATTGACAATAACGAAGCTCTAAGCATAAGTTTTAAGCTACCATTAGAGTCAATTGCAGAAGTAAACAACCTTGATAATCCGAGAACTATAATTCCTCCAATTGCCAGAAGTGCAATTTCTTTTTCAAAATCAATGCCCCATAAAAGTGCAAACCCACCATAAACACTTAAAGCTAAAAGAATACCAAGAACAATTCTAATTATGCTTCCAACTCTTTTAGTTGCAGTTACTTTTGCAGCTCTGATACTATCAATTACGCTTCCCGAAGATAAGAAAGCATGAGCTTTGTAAAATGAATGAGCCACTAAGTGTAGCATTGCAGCAGGATAAACACCCAAACCACAAATTAACAAACTAAAGCCCATATGAGCAACGCTAGAGTATGCCAAAGTTGTTTTAATAGATGTTTGAGTCATGAAAACAATAGATGCAAATAAAGCTGTAAATCCTCCTAAAACAATTAATATTATAGAAGCATAAAAACTAGCCTCCATAATGTAAGCCATCCTTACAATTAGAAAAGGACCAGCGTTAAGTAACCCTGCATGAAGTAAAGCAGAAACTGGAGTTGGGGTTTCCATTACTTCAATTAACCAACCATGGGTAGGAAATTGAGCTGATTTTAATAATGCTGTTGCAGCTAATAGTATTGCAGCAGCTTCAACACCATGCATGCTAACACCTAGCAACAAGTTGTTTTTTATAGTTTGGAAAATGGTTTCTAAATTTCCCGTTCCAAATTGAAGATATAAGAGAGCAACAGCAGCTAATAAACAAGCATCTCCTATACGTGCAACTATAAATTTTTTACGTGCAGCGATTATCGCTCCAGGTCTTTCTTTATAAAAAATAAGTAAGCGATGAAGTGACAGACTCATTAATACCCACGAAATAAAAACCAATCCTAAATTACCCGAAAGTACTAGTAACTGAACAGATGCAATTGTTGCTGAAAGCCTTCCTATAAAACGGCCTTGTTGAGAATCTCCATCTAAATAATTAAGACTATATTTTGTAACAATAAAGCTTAACAATGCAATCATAGAAAACATAAGCATACTTAGTGAGTCAAGCCTAATGCTTATGCCGATTTTGTTAAATTCAAATAATGATACTTCTAAAAGGTTTTGTTGGAAAACTAATAGACTACAGATTGCAGAAATAATAATGCTAATTAAAGTTGCTGAAATACTCATTTTTTTAACTAAAATTGGTCTCATCCCAGGCTGAAACCTTGAAACAAGAGCTGTAGCAATAAAAGCTATTGGAGAAAGTAAAGAAATTAAAGCAATAGTTTGATCGTTCATCTTTTTGAGTTTGTTTTCTGATTCTAGATTAAATAATATCGATATTAATTTGTGAACTAATACGTAGACTTTTACCCATATTTTTTGCCAACAAAACTTGATCTTCTATAACTTTTTTGCACTCTGTTAGCTCCTTTATTCTTTCTAAAGAGTTTTCGTCTGTGCTTCCAAATCGAATGTTGTTGCTGAAACTTTTCAACTCATGAAAACTTATTTTTTTAGTAAGTAAATCACTCATAATTTCTTGAGCATCCTCTGGTGTAAAAGCCCCTTTAATAAAATCAAATGTAAAATTTTCAACTACTAAGGGTTCTGCTATTTTTGTTTTATTCATTTCAATTAATTTTTTATTTATTCTGCAAAGTTTAAAAAACATATTCATATATTTTTATTTATATTTGTTATTAAACACATAAAATATATTTATGAATTATACTATTCATCAACTTCAAATATTTCTTAAAGTGGTTCAAAAAAAGAGCATTACAAAAGCGGCGGAAGAGCTTTTTATGACTCAACCAGCAGTTTCGATTCAGTTAAAAAACTTACAAGACCAGTTTGATATACCTTTAACAGAAGTGATAGGTAGGCAGTTATATGTTACTGATTTTGGTAAAGAAATTGCTGAAATTGCTGAAAGAGTTGTGATAGAATTAGAAAACCTAAATTATAAAACACAAGCTTTTCAGGGTATGATGACAGGTAAGCTTTCTATTTCAGCTGCATCTACTGGTAAGTACGTTCTTCCTTTCTTTTTATCCGATTTTTTAGCTCAGCATACAGGGATTGATTTGGTGCTTGATGTTACCAATAAAAGTATGGTAATACAAAGTCTTAAAAACAATGAAATAGATTTTGCTCTTGTTTCAACAGTTCCTGAAAATCTAAATATTGAAGAAGAAATACTAATTGAAAACAAGTTATATTTATTAGGAAGCGAACCTATAAAAGACGAGAATAAACCATTAATATATAGAGAAGAAGGTTCAGCGACCAGAATGGCTATGGAAAATTATTTTGAAAAAGATAAAACTAAGCAAAGAAAGCGAATGGAACTTACTTCTAACGAGGCTGTTAAGCAAGCAGTAATTGCAGGGTTAGGATATTCTATTATGCCACTTATTGGTGTACAAAATGAGCTTGAACAGCAGCAAATGTATGTTCTAGAAGCAGAAGGGTTACCTATAAAAACTGATTGGCGTTTAATATGGTTAAAAGGAAAAAAACTCTCGCCAGTTAGTCAGGCTTACCTCAATTTTTTAAGAGAAGAAAAGCAAAAAATTAAGGAGGCGAACTTTCGTTGGTGTTTAAATTATTAACAGATTAATATCAATAGAGTGGCAAAGATTATTTACTTAAGTATTTTTTTAAAATACCTCCTTTAACGCTGTTTACATCAAACTCAATAATAAATGCTTTTTCGTCTTTTTGCTCAATTAAACGATAGGTTCTGTTGATATCTATTCTATTAATAACAGTATGAATAATTTCATTATGATCTTTTATACCTCTTTGTCCGTAACCTTTTGCTCCTTTGTAAATAGTTATACCAACGCCAATTTCTTTAATTAGTCCAGACTCAATTTCATCAGATTTTTCTGAAACAATCATTAACCCAACATAATCTTCAAAACCTTCAATCATTAAGTCTATTACTTTAGCTGTAATAAGAAATGTTAAAATTGAATACATTGAAACTTCGATAGAAATTAATAAAGCGGTAATTGAAAAAAGAATAATATTAAAAAAGAGAATAACTTTTCCAATGCTTATTCCAAATCGATTATTAATATATATCCCAAGTATTTCAGAGCCATCTAAAACAGCACCATTTTTAATAGTTAGTCCTATTCCAGCACCAAGGAATAAACCTCCAAAAATTGCAATCAATAATTTGTCATCTGTTACAGAAGTAAAGTTTTCGAAATGAATAAATATTGCTAATGTGGTTATGGATAAGAAGGATTTTAGAACAATTTTTTTTGTCATACTTTTCCATGCAATTAATAAGAATGGTATGCTCACAATTAAAAGTACGATGGAAATATTCAAATTATAAAGTTGGCTGATAAGGATTGCAATTCCTGTTGCTCCACCATCTAAAAATCCATTGGGTAATAAAAATGCTTTTAAGCCTATACTGGCTAATAATATTCCAAGGCAAATTTGAAAACTCTCAGATAATATTTGTTTAAAATTATTCACGGCTATCTTTTTCTTATATAAAAATTTTGAACAATTTTTTCTAAGTAGATTTTAGAATGAATACATTCAAAATCTAATTTTTTAGGCATTTCTGTAAACAAAGGAGTTCCTCCTCCTAACAAATAAGGAATTGTAGTTATGGTCATTTCATCAATTAAATCTTCCTTTAGAAAATTTTGGATTGTTTTTCCTCCATCGATGTAAAGATTAAAAAAGCCTTTACTATGAATTTTTTCTAGAATTTCAGTTATAGAACCCAATAAAAGCTCGGCTTTGCCCGAATACTTTATTGGCAAGTTGGTGAGACTATTACTTAATACAAAAACGGGTTTTTGAAAAGGCCATTCAATATCGAAATTGCATATTGTTTCAAATGTAGTTCTACCCATAACTAGGGCATCAACTTTAGATATAAAAGCGGCATAACCCATATCATTATTTTCTGGGTTTGGAATAGAGTGTAACCAGTCTATTTTACCATTTTTATCAGCAATGTAACCATCTATACTAGTTGCAATAAACACTTTATTTTTCATATTCATTTTTATTCTAAAATATATTAAATGAAATGTTTATTGATTTATAATATCTAATCCAACTTCATTTCTGGCACATGGTCAGGAATAATCAGGGTTCCTTCTGTAGCTGCTTGTATTTCTTCTACGCTTACTCCAGGCGCACGTTCAACTAAATGAAAAGCACCATCTTTAATGTCTAAAACAGCTAAATTTGTAACTACTTTAGTTACACAACCAACACCAGTTAAAGGTAACGAGCATGCTTTTAAAAGTTTGCTTTCTCCTTTTTTATTGGTGTGCATCATGGCAACAATAATGTTTTTTGCAGAAGCGACTAAATCCATAGCACCCCCCATTCCTTTTACCATCATTCCTGGTATTTTCCAATTGGCAATATCTCCATTTTGAGCTACTTCCATTGCTCCTAATACAGTTAATTGAACATGCTGCCCTCTAATCATTGCAAAACTTGTTGCTGAGTCGAAAATAGAAGCCCCTGGCTGAAGGGTAACAGTTTGTTTTCCTGCATTAATCATGTCTGCATCTTCTTCCCCATCAAATGGAAAAGGCCCCATACCTAAAATTCCATTTTCTGATTGGAATTCTACTGTAATATCTTTATTTACAAAGTTGGCAACCAATGTAGGAATGCCTATTCCTAAATTTACATACCAACCATCTCTTAATTCTTGTGCAATTCTCTTTGCAATTCCTGTTTTATCTAAAGCCATAATTATCCTTTTTGTCTTACAGTGCGTTGTTCAATTCTTTTTTCGTAATTCTCTCCTTTGAATATTCGTTGTACAAATATCCCTGGAGTATGAATAAAATTTGGATCTAATTCTCCTTCAGGAACTAATTCCTCTACTTCAGCTATGGTAATTTTACCAGCCATCGCCATCATAGGGTTAAAGTTTCGTGCAGTAGCTTTGTAAATTAAATTTCCTGCTGTGTCTCCTTTCCATGCTTTTACAATTGCAAAGTCAGCAGTTAGTGCTTCTTCTAAAATATGAGGTTTTCCATTATATACTCTTACTTCTTTTCCGTCAGCTACTTCAGTTCCGTATCCTGCAGGAGTATAAAATGCAGGAATTCCTGCGCCTCCAGCTCTACATCTCTCAGCCAAAGATCCCTGGGGAATTAAATCAACTTCAAGTTCGCCACTTAACATTTGTCTTTCAAACTCATCGTTCTCTCCAACATAAGAAGAGACCATTTTTTTTATTTGCTTTTTTTGCAATAAAAGACCTAATCCAAAATCATCAACACCAGCATTGTTTGAAATACAAGTTAACCCTTTCACATTCATGTTAACCAATTCACTAATACAGTTTTCAGGTATTCCACATAAACCAAAACCACCTAACATTAATGTCATGTTGTCTTTTATGTCTTTTGTTGCTTCTTTGGCATTTGCCACTACTTTGTTTATTGCCATAGTTTACTTTTTAATATGGTACATCATCATTATAACCACCGCCAACAGAGTTTCCTAAATTGTATTTTACACAATCCAATTCTATTACCAATGGTTTTTCAGGTTTTTCAAAATCCTTATCAGGATAATTTAATTTTTTATCTGCTTTTACTTTTTGCATGTAATAACCCCATACAGGAAGTGCTGTGTTGGCTCCCTGCCCCATATCTGTAGTTGCAAAACGAATCGCTCTTTCATCAGCTCCAACCCATACGCCAGTAACTAAATCAGGAGTAATACCCATAAACCAACCATCAGAATTATTTTGAGTGGTACCTGTTTTACCAGCAATTGGGTATCTATGACCAACATAAGGTCTTGATTCTGAAACAGAACCTCTAAGTCTCATTCCTGTTCCGGAAGTATACATCGGAGATTTCCCTTTCGATTTTCTTAAGTCTCCAGTACATTTATTGTATTCTCCATCTACAACACCTTTCATCAAGTCGAGCATTACATAGGCAGTTTCTTCGCTCATTGCTTCGTTTGTTTTTGGTTTAAAATCTACAATAACATTTCCGTGCTTATCTTCAATTCTCGTGTACATGCTAGGCTCTATCCAAACCCCTTTGTTAGCCATAGAAGCGTTTGCCCCAACCATTTCATAAACACTAATATCTGCTACCCCTAAACATAGAGAAGGTACAGGGTCAAGGTGACTTGTAATTCCCATTGCTCTAGCTTGGTCAATAACTGCTTGTGGTCCAAATTGTTTCATTATCCAAGCAGTAATGGTATTCATAGAGTTTGCTAAAGCATATTTTAACGACACATTACAACCACTAGATCCATCAGAATTGCTGGGTGTCCAGTCTTTTAAAAGCCCAAATTCTCCTTTATGAAAAGTATATTTTGTGTCGGTTACTTCATGACATGGAGAGTATCCATTTTGTATTGCTGTAGAATAGACAAAAGGCTTAAATGTAGAACCTACTTGTCTGGTACTAGTTACGTGATCGTAAGCAAAATTTTGGTAGTTAACACCTCCAACCCACGCCTTAATATATCCTGTATGAGGGTCAACAGACATTAAACCAGCATGTAAAAAGGTTTTGTAATATTTTAAAGAATCATTAGGAGACAATAAAGTGTCAATTTCACCTTGGTGAGAAAATACTTCCATTTTAATTTTTTTATCGAAAACAGAAGGAATAGAATCTAAAGGGAATACTTTTCTTTTATTACCACAATCTTCAGCTTGACAAACATAAAAATCGCCTTCTTTTTTAATTGTTTTTCCTCTTCTACCACAATTTTCACATTCTTGTCCAGCTAATATTCGGTAGCGAGGGGTGTTAATCATAGCTGATTCCATAATGCTAGCATATTGTTTTTCCGATATTCCTTTATGACTACCATCATATGGATAGCGTTTTGTTCTAACCCTTGATAAATGTTTATTAAATTGTTTTTGAAGGGTTTTAGCAATGTATTCTTCAATAGCCCACTCTGCATATTTTTGCATTCTTGAATTGATTGTGGTGTGAATTTTTAAACCATCTTTATAAATGTTATAAGGCGTACCGTCTTTTTTAGAGTAAATATAATTTCCATCTTCATCTTTAGAGTCTAATAAATCTTGAAGTCTTAAACGAAGGGTTTCTCTAAAATAAGGAGCAATTCCTTCCTTGTGGTCAACAATTTTATAATCTAAAGTGAGAGGTAGAACCCTTAAAGAATCATATTCTTCTTTTGAAACTAATTCACTTCTCTTCATTTGAGCAAATACAACTTCTCTTCGTTTCATTGCATTTTCTGGAAAACGTTTTGGATTATATAAGGAAGGATTTTTAGCCATACCAACTAAAACTGCAGCTTCTTCAATATTTAAATCTTTAGGGTTTTTATTGAAGTAAACATTACTAGCTGATTTAATACCAACAGCATTATAAATAAAATCGAACTTGTTGTAATACATTACAATAATTTCGTTTTTAGTGTAACGTTTCTCTAATTCAACTGCTAATATCCATTCCTGTAATTTTTGCCCAATTCGTTGTAATTTACTTTTAGCAGGTTCATTAAACATCATTTTTGCTAATTGTTGGGTAATTGTGCTAGCCCCACCAGCACTACCTAAATTTACAACAGCCCTCATTAAACCTCTAAAATCTATTCCAGAATGACTTCTAAAACGTTCGTCTTCAGTAGCAATTAATGCGTCTACTAAAAATGGAGATAACTCTTCGAACTTAACATTAGTTCTATTTTCTTTAAAATATTTACCAATCATCTTGCCATCGGCAGTAAATATTTCTGACGCAAGATTACTTTTAGGGTTTTCTAATTCTTCTAATGATGGAAGAGGATCAAAACCTAACGAGCCTGTTTTTGCAGCCCACATAGTTGTAAAAAAAATAAAGAATGGCAGCACAACTACTATACCCCAAGTAAGAATAACCCACTTGAAAACATTTTGCTTGTTATCTTGTTTTTTAGTCATTAGTTATCTTTTCGTTCAATTCGCAATCCTAAATCTGTAATACCTTCTAAGCCATTTTCAACACGCATTGCCTGCTCATAAGTAAATATATAGTTTCCTGATTGAGCAAACTTAAACCCACCGATGTATGGAAGTCTTAAATCCCATAAATCTCCAATTCCTTTTCCAAGCCATTTTCCACGTTTATCTGCTAAAATACAATTTACAGTATCAGTACTCATACCTCCATCAGGGCCTTCGATTGTTACAAATAAATATAAATTGCTATAAGGATAGTCTCCCTTATTTCTTACGTTAATGTATAAGTTATGAGCGTTAATTGTATCCGCAACATCAACTGTAAATTTTGCTAAATTTTCTTTTTTCCAAACACCATTTTCAACTTCAATGTATTGCTCAAACATTTTGTTGCTGTCGCATGAAAATAGAAAAAGACAAACCAAAGAAATTAAAGCAATAGGTTTTTGGTCGGTTAAAAAAGTATGCAGTTGTTTAAAAGGCATTTTTAACTTTTTTCAGGTTTTGGATTATTTCTATTGTTGTTGTTAGGCTTCCTGTTTGGTTTTTTCCCATTTTTGTTTCCACTATTGTTTTGTGGAGTTTTAGGCTTGTTTCCATTATTACTATTAGGATTATTGTTCCCGTTAGTAGAACTATTAGGTTTTCTATTGTTGTTTTTCTTGCGTTTATTTTTATTCCCAGATCCTTTTGGTTTATCAAAACGAGTTAAACTGTCTTGACCAACAACGTTTTCGTAGTTAGGTTGTTTAACTTCTATTACTTTTTCAACAAAATCCATTAAATCTTGTGGCTCTTTTCCTTCTTTGTTAAGCGCAAGAATTTCATTTACTCGTTCAACTTTTAATTCAATAAATCGAATTGGTTCACTTTCGTAAGAGTACCACATCAACCCCTTAAAGATGTCCATTTTTCTAAAAAAAGCTCTTCCTTTAGCGGTTTTAAGCTTAATATTATTGTCTGGGAATACTTTTAATGCATCAACATAGCTATCTAACTCATAATTTAAACAACACTTCAATTTTCCACATTGGCCTGCAAGTTTTTGAGGGTTTAATGAAAGTTGTTGATAACGTGCTGCTGATGTTGATACAGATCTAAAATCGGTTAGCCAAGTAGAACAACAAAGCTCTCTACCACAAGAACCAATTCCACCTAAACGGCTAGCTTCTTGCCTAACACCAATTTGTTTCATTTCAATTCTAACCTTGAATTCATCAGCCAATCGTTTTATCAATTCTCTAAAATCAACTCTCGATTCAGCAGTGTAATAAAAGATTGCTTTTGTTTTATCTCCTTGATATTCTACATCGCTAATTTTCATTTGAAGACCTTGTTCAATAGCTATAGTTCTAGCTTTGTACATGGTTTCTTTTTCAAGATTTTGTGCTTCAAACCACTTGTCGATATCACCTTTTTTTGCTAATCGATATATTTTTTTTATCTCTTCAGAATCAAATGCTACTTTGTTTTTTCGCATTTGTTTTTTAACTAATTCACCAGTTAATGAAATTGTTCCTATATCATGTCCTGACATAGCTTCAACAGCCACAATATCTCCAACATTAAGGCTTAATTCATCAACATTTCTATAAAACTCTTTTCGACTATTTTTAAATCGTACCTCAACACAATCAAACATTTTTTGTCCGTGAGGAAGTTCTATATCATTAAGCCAATCATAAACATTTAATTTGTAACTACTACAAGACCCACTATTACTACATCCACCTCTGTCAGATGAGCCACAACCTCCTTCAGAACCACAACTACTACAACCCATATTATATATCTTAAACAGCTAAAAGCTGTGCTTGTTTTTACTAAAAATCTTAATTAACAAATATACTATTCTTAATCGAAACTTTTATTTCTTGAAAAATATTGTGTAGGAGTTTTTGTTTAAGAAATTTCAGGTTGTTTAACCCTTAATAGCTTGGTAAGCTTTAACGAAACATCGAGAAATAATATTTTGGGATTAGCATTTCTTTCAATGTGGTAGATGGCGTCGTTGAATAATTCAATAATATCAATGCAATTTGCCCCATGAATAAAAGGAGCAAATTTTTCTAAAAATTTATTTTCATTTGAAGAAACTCTGTTTAATGAAGTATCGCCATAATTTTGAATTAAACTTTCTCTAAAAATATGAAGAGAATAACTTAAAAATTGCTTTTGCTTTTCTCGGCCAAGCTTCGAACTTTCTTCAGAGAAATTAATTAAGCCAGGAACATCTGCAACAAACCCCATTCTCATCCATTTTGTAAAATGAGAGTAGAAAAATTCTTCTGCACTAGATTCTTCAATTATTTTTTGAGCTGTAACAAAGTTCCCGTCAGCAAAACTTGTAATACTTGTTGCTTGATTTTCTGTTAAATTAAACTTATCGGTAAGTACAGAAATTAAATCAGCGTCTTTTATTTTGTCCACTTTTACCAATTGAGTTCTTGAAAGAATAGTTGGTATTATTTGTTCTGAATCGTGGGCAACAAGAATGAACAATGTTTTATTTGGTGGTTCTTCAAGAATTTTTAATAACTTATTTGCAGAACTTATATTGAATTTTTCTGGATACCAAATAATCATTGTTTTGTATTCCGCCTCGTACGTTTTTAGGCTAAGTGTTTTTAAAATTTCAACACTTTCGTCTTTCGGAATAATTAATTGTTTGTTTTCTGTTGCTAATTTTTCTTGTAAATCAGGCAAAGTAAAGTACCCTTTTTTTTCTATAACTAATTCTCGCCATTCATTAATAAATTTTGAGCTTACAGGGTCTTTTTTTATCGATTTGTTTGTTGCAACTGGAAAAACAAAATGTAAATCGGGATGAGCTAATTTTTCAAACTTTACACATGAACTACAATTGCCACAAGAATCATTATCTGATTTGTTTTCGCAAGCAATGTATTGCGCATAAGCAATAGCCATCGGCAAATTTCCACTTCCTTCTCCACCTAAAAATAATTGAGCATGACTAATTCGTCCCTCATTCACAGTAGCGATTAGTCTTTTTTTTACTTCACTATGTCCAACTATTTCTTTAAATTGCATACCTTCAAAAGTAAATATTATAAGCCTTTTATAGGTTTATTTGAGGAGGAAATTTTACTTTTGTTTTAAAACAAAATAACTATGCAAAATATTAGCACTTTCGATTTTTCAAATAAAAAAGCATTAATAAGAGTAGACTTTAATGTGCCTCTTGATGAGAATTTAAATGTTACGGATAACACAAGAATTAGTGCTGCAATTCCAACTATAAAAAAAGTGTTAAACGGTGGTGGAGCAGTGATTTTAATGTCTCACTTAGGAAGACCAAAAAATGGCCCAGAAGAACGGTTTTCTTTAAAGCATATTATTAATGAAATTGAAAAATTATTAGGCAGTAAAGTTTTGTTTGCAGATAATTGTATTGGAGCAGAAGCTCAAACTATGTCAGACAATTTAAAACCAGGAGAAGTTTTACTTTTAGAAAACTTGCGTTTTTATAAACACGAAACTGCTGGAGATAAAAATTTCGCAGAACAATTGGCTCAACATGGAGATGTTTATGTGAATGATGCTTTTGGAACAGCGCATAGAGCGCATGCTTCAACAGCAATTATTGCTCAATTTTTTCCTAACAATAAAATGTTTGGTTATTTGCTTGAAAAAGAAATTGAAAGTGTTTCTAAGGTTATGGACAAAAGTGTGTCTCCAGTTACTGCAATTGTAGGAGGAGCAAAAGTTTCTAGCAAAATAATTATAATAGAAAATTTATTGGATAAAGTAAACAACATTATTATTGGAGGAGGTATGACCTATACCTTTATTAAAGCTTTAGGAGGTGAAACAGGAAACTCTTTAGTTGAAGATGATTATTTAGAAATGGCAAAAGATATTTTACTAAAGGCAAAAGCAAAAAATGTAGCCGTTTTATTACCTGTTGACACACTTGCTGCAGATAATTTTAGTAATGATGCAAACACTCAAATGTGTGACACAACCGCTATTCCTGATGGCTGGATGGGTTTAGATATTAGTGAGCAAGCCATAAAAGATTATACTGACTGTATTGTAAATTCAAAAACCATTTTATGGAACGGGCCAATGGGTGTTTTTGAGATGGAAAAATTTGAAAAAGGTACAAAAGCTATTGCTTATGCTGTAGCTGAGGCAACAAAAAAAGGAGCTTTTACCTTAGTTGGAGGTGGCGATTCTGTAGCTGCTGTAAATAAATTTGATTTAGCCGATGAGGTAAGCCATGTAAGTACAGGGGGAGGTGCCATGTTAGAATATTTAGAAGGAAAAGAATTGCCAGGTATTGAAGCTATTTTGAATTAGTTATTCTTTGTTTTTAAGTAAAAAAGCAATTACCAAAACATAACCTAATAAGCTTATAATTATAGCATATTTTGTTCGGGGAGATTTAAATTCCAATTGAAGCTTTCCATTAGATTTTTCTGGAATTTCAATAACCATTGTTAAATTATTATAAGGGTTTATTTCTAATGTTTCACCATCCAAATTTGCGGACCATAGATGGTGATAGTTCTGGTTTAGAATAATTTTTTCTTCTTTTAGAGTTTCTATCTCTCCACTAAAAGAATTATAACCAATATTAATATTCTTGGGGGTTAGTTCTGAATTTTCAAAATATAGAATATTGTGAGATATTGCTTCATCTAGTCTGCCATCATCTTCTGATTTTTCAAACTCACGAAATTTTAATGGGTTATAACCCTTAAAAGAGATAGTTTTATTAAGAGTAGATAAGTTTCTCCAAAAGCCATCTATTTTGACAAAATTTTCTGTTAGAGAATTATCATTTAATTTTGAATAAACAACATCTTGATTTATTTCTTTGGGTAATTTATTAAAATAATCTTTCACAACTGAATAACTTATTTTGTTCGTGACAGTTTTAGGTACAGAAAGTTGTGTTTGAATAAATAAGTCGAGCACCAAAATTATTGCTGTGGCGAAAAAATAATTTGTCTTTTTTGTTAAAAGCCACCATAGGCTTAATAAAATTAAAACTATTACGCTATTAATAGCTATGTGGCTGTAGAGTGTTCCTTCAAAATTTTCTTCTGCAGAGATTAATTTAGTCAATATTGATGAAATTTCTCCTGAAGAAGATTGAGTTATTGATACCAATAAAATTATAAGATTGACTGTGAAAAAACCAAGGATTATTAAGTTAATTTTTTTTTGAGAAAAAGTGTTGTTAAAAAAGTTATTCATGGAAAATCCAGCTAACAAAAGACAGGATAATATAAAGTATGCTCTATAAAAAGAAGGGTGTCTAAAAACGGCTAAATAAGGTAATTTGTAAATAAACTTATAAAAGGAAGTATGAGCCCCAGCTGCTAATAATAAAGACAAAAGAGCAATAAAAACTAATGGTTTAAAATATTTGCTTTTGTAAGAAAAAACAGAAGAGGCCAAAAAAATCAATGCAATCAAACCGAAGTATCCATTCCTTAAAGTTAAGTCTGTATGTTTAAAAATTTCTGCATTTGAGATTACAGAAAAAGGATATAAGAATGAAATGTATTCGGAAATAGTAAATGAATTAGAACTTTCAATTCTGGCATACTCCAATTTTTCTAATCGGTTAAAATAAGGCGAAAACTCATAAAAAGCATTTAGGTAGGGTAATAAAAGTATGATCGAACACCCAAGACTAATAAAGCTACCTAAAATAAGTTTGTACATTTTGTTTTTATCCTTTCTGTATTTATAGATATAAAAACAAAACATAAAAAATAAAAAATAAGCAAGAACTATTATAAAGTTTGGGCTTGCGCCAGTAGTACATAAAGCCATAAATGTTGCTAATAAAACGGCGTACTTATATTTAATCTCATTAAAAAAGCATAAGCTGCTATAAATAATCCAAGGAAGCCAAGCTAAACCAATTAAAAAAGGCAAAAGTTGTGATGACCCAACCATAAAACCAGACAAGGCATAAGAAAGACCTAATAATAAAGCTACTTTTTTGTTTTGGTGTATGTAATTACTTAATTTAAAAAAACCTAATCCTGCAATAATATAGCAAGAGATTATCTCAAGTGACAACGAGGTAATATTGTACTTGCCAAATAAAATTAATAGCCATGTAATAGGATACCAAGCACCACTTTGCAAATCTGAATAAACAGGTGTTCCTAGTTGTTGAAATGAATTCCAAAAAGGAAAGTGCCCGTTCCATAAATAATCACTAATAAAATAACGGTAAGGCAAGTAAGCATCAATATTATCCCACTTACTAATATAAACAAAAAAGGAGATTTGCCATAAAGAAACCAACACTATGCCTAGCAAGACAAGTTTAAATTTATTTTTATTAAAAAAATTAAACATTTATAGGTTGAATTATAAATATATCAAAACAATCGTGATAAAAAAGATTGTTGATTTGGTAGTGACCTCGGAAGGATTCGAACCTTCAACCATCAGAGCCGAAATCTGATATTCTATCCAGTTGAACTACGAGGCCATTTATTTAGCAAATATATCATATTTTTACACAATAAATAGTTTAGTTTTATAGTTAAGAAACTTCATGAAACGTCAAATTTTTAAACACATTTTACTTTTTTTAATTACTGTGATTTCTCTGGATACCTTTTCTCAAGAAATCCCTGTTGGTTCTTGGCGAGATCATCTAAGATATACTGATGCAGTTTCTGTTACTTATGGCAACAACATAGTTTATTGCGCATCTTCTTCAGCCTTATTTACTTATAATTTAGCAGATAATTCTATTCAAAGATTAAACCTTGTTAATGGGTTATCAGATATTGGTTTGTCAAATTTAGAATACAATAATATTGCAGAAAAATTGGTTATCACTTATTCTAATGGGAATATTGATCTAATGACAAAAGAAAATATTATCATAAATATTCCTTTCGTCAAGAACAGTAATATTATTGGAGATAAATCAATTAATAACATTTATATTAAAGATAACTTAGCTTACCTATCAACTGGGTTTGGGATAGTTGTGTTAGATTGTTTAAAAAACGAGATAATAGATACCTACTATATTGGGATAAATGGTGAATACATAGGGGTTAATGCTATAGCTTTTGATGCCAACAATATATATGCAGCATCAGAAGAGGGAGTTTATTTTGCAAGTAAAACGAGTGGTAATTTAGCTGATTATAACGAATGGAATATAGTTCCTGAATTAGGACCTAAAAATTATAATCAAATAACTTTTTTTTCAAACAGATTATTTGTTTCATACGACGATCCTCTGTGGGCTTCTGATACAATTTATTATAATGATGCCGGTACTTGGTCTAAGTTTTTACCAAATGGACTTAATATTACTCAACTTTCTGTGTTTGAAAACAAACTAATTGTTATCGAAAATAGTAGTGCTAGTTCTTATGATTTAGATTTGAATCTTGTACAACAAGTTTATACATACAAGGGCCAATTTAGTCTTAGTCCATTTGATGTCATAATAAAAGATAATGTTTTTTGGATTGCCGACAATGATAGGGGATTAATAAAGCTCACTGATAATTGGAATGGGGAGATTATAGCTCCTAGTGGACCAAATTCATCTTTTTCTTTTTTAATGGATTTTGTTGATGGTAAGCTTGGAATGGTTAGTGGAGCTTATGGAACTTTTTTATACGACACACCAAATTTTTGGGAAAATAACTTTTGGGATGAAACTGTACCAAAATCAATTTATGATAAAGATAATAAAAAAGTAAGAGATTTTGTTGCAATAGCAATAGACCCTTCTAATAAAAACCATGTTTATTATGGAGCTTGGGATCAAGGTTTGTTTGAATTTAATGGAAACACTAAAGTAGATCAATTTTTAGCTCAAAACACACCTTTAGATAGCACTTTCTTTGGAACAACTCGAGTTTCATCTTTAGTATTTGATAGCGAACAAAACTTATGGGCTTTAAGCTCATATTCTGATAGTCCATTATCCGTAAGAACTCCCAACGGAGATTGGTATAATTATAGTTTTCAGGGTATTTTAACAAAGGATAGTTATTATACAAAAACATTAGTTGACGCTAATGGATGGAAATGGATTGCAGATTTAAGAGAAAATGGAATATTAGTGTTTGATGACAATAAGACCTTGCAAGAATTATCAGATGATAGATTTGTTTATATAAATTCATCAAATACTAATAATGCCAATATTTTTGATGCTAATTTGCCTGGAGCTAGAATTTACTCAATGGAAATAGATTTAGACGGTGAAATTTGGATTGGATCTGATGAGGGTGTTGCTGTAATTAACAATCCAAATGATGTTTTTAGTCAGAATATTACTGCAAGTCAAATATTTGTTCAAGAAGATGGGCAAACACAAATTTTATTAGAATCGGAACTAGTAACTTCAATTGCGATAGATGGTGCTAATCGTAAATGGTTTGGAACCCAAAGCTCAGGTGTTTTTTTAATGAGTGAAGATGGGACGGAACAAATTTCACATTTCACAACTGATAACAGCCCATTGTTTTCAAATAATATTTTTGATATTAAAATTAATGGTAAAACAGGAGAGGTGTTTATTGCTACAGAAAAAGGGCTAATTTCCTATAAAGGTACCGCAACTGAAAGTAATGAAGATTTTGATAATGTTTTTGTTTATCCAAATCCAGTTAAACCTGATTATACTGGGGTAATTGCTATAAGGGGTCTTACTAAAGATACTGATGTTCGAATAACAGATATTAGTGGTAATATAGTTTCTCAAACTATATCTTATGGAGGGCAAGCTATTTGGGATGGGAATGATTTAAATGGAAATAGAGTTCAAACGGGTGTTTATTTAGTTTTTAATGCAACAAAAGATGGCGAACTAAAAAAAGCAGCCAAAATTTTATTTGTTAACTAATGCTACACACAACAAACGGTGTTGTTCTTAATTATTTTAAATACTCAGAAAATAGTGTAATTGCTAAAATTTACACTAGAAAATTTGGAATACAATCCTATATTCTTAAAGGCTTAGGGAACAAAAAGACTAAAATGCAAAAAGCATTTTTGCAGCCGCTCTCTTTAGTTGAAATAACGGCATACCATAAAGAAAACAAGGGACTTCAAAGTCTAAATAATATTAAATCAGGAGTACTTTTCCAATCTATTCCTTTTAATATTTATAAGAGTTCGACGGCTTTTTTTTTAGCAGAATGCCTAAGCAAATTAATTAAGGAAGAAGAGTCAAACCCAGAAATGTTTGATTTTATTTATCACGCTATTGAATTTTTTGATTTATCAGAAAATAACAACAGTAATTTTCATTTAATATTTCTATTACAATTCACAAAATATTTAGGAATTTATCCTCAAGGAATTTTAGATGAAAACGCAGTATTTTTTGATTTATATGAAGGGGTGTTTAAAGTTCTAAAGCCACAGCATGTTTATTTTTGTTCTGTTGAAGAATCAAGTTTTATAAGGCAGTTATTAAATTTCAATTTTAACGAAGAAGAACGTATAATAATTACAAATGAAACAAGGAAAAAATTACTAACAGATGTTATAGAGTATTTTTCATTACATTCATTTAATTTAAAAAATATCAAATCTAGAGAAGTATTTATTGAGGTTTTTTCATAAACAATCGAGTCAAAGCAACTTCTTAGAGTCCAAATCGTCTACTAAATGTAAAAATGTTAAATTTGTTATAAGTTTAACATGATTTAGTTAAACGGATAAATCGTTTTGTAAATGAAGAAATACATCAAAACATTATTGGTAGTTGCTTTTTTTGGATTTTTTAATAAATCTGAAGCTCAGAATTATACTATAGATCAAGAAGGGTCATATACAACATGTTCGACAACAATGTATGATAGTGATTCTAGTGGTTTTTATCAAAATAATGAAAATTATACTATAACATTTTGTTCTGACGGAACAGGAGGAGGTAATACAGTTAATGTTGGTTTTGGAGAATTGTTCAGTATTGATCCATCAGATACTTTATATGTTTACGATGGAAGTTCAACCTCTTCACCACTAATTGGAGCATATAATAATGATAACCCTCCTGTTGGTGTTACATCAACAACAGCCAATCCCTCAGGATGTATTACTTTCAAATTTGTTTCTGACGGAGCAATTGCAGATACAGGCTGGATTGCAATATTAAATTGTGTAAAAGTATGTCAGCCAATAGATCCAATTGTCACAACAGTTCCAGCACTTACATCTTATGGACCTGATTCTAGCTATACAAATATTTGTGCTGGAGACACTGTCTTTTTTAGTGCTTCTGCAGCTTATCCTCACAATGGAATTAATGGAATTAATTATACACAAAGTGATGCTACTTCCACTTACGAATGGAATTTTGGAGAAGGAACCGAGTCTACAAATCAGAATGAGGCAATAATTTATGATAGCGAAGGTGGTTTTGCTGTGCTTTTAACAATAACTGATGCAAATGGTTGTCAAGAGCAAATTATACACAAAGTAAGAACAGGTATAACGCCTACTTTTTCAGGTATTTTAGCAATGCCTGATAGTACATGTTTTGGAGATACCATCCTGTTAATGGGTGGTTTTAATCAGATAACAGGTTCTGGGTCAGGTGTTTCGCCTAACTCTGGAGCTATTACAGCTGGAGGTACAGTAACTGGACAAACTTTTTTGCCAGATGGGAATGGTAATTCATATACTACATCAGTGGGGATTAGTGGGTTTCCTGGACAAACAATAAATGCGGGGACAGACATAGAAACAGTATGTATGAATATTGAACATTCTTATATTGGAGACCTTGATTTTCAATTAACTTGCCCTAATGGAACAACAATTATGTTGGCGGATAATTATGGCGGAGGTGGTTCTGGAGGTACTTTCTTAGGAGATGCAAATGATGACGGCAGTAATGACCCTGGAATTGGTATGGACTATTGTTTTACATTAGGAGCAGCAATGGGAACTATGGTTGATGAAAATATTGCAGGCAACTATATTCCTTCAACTTTTGATCCAGGAAACAATATTTTAACTCCGGGGGATTTCTTGCCTGAAGAAAGTTTTAACAGCCTTATTGGGTGCCCAATTGATGGTAACTGGACTATAACAGTTACTGATAATATAGGCGCTGATAATGGTTATATTTTTGAATGGGGAATTACATTAAATCCTGACATTAACCCTAACTCAGAATTTTATGATGTTGCAATTGCCGATGGATTTTGGCAAGCATCGCCAGATATTATTGCTTCATATGATTCAATGTCTGTTGCATACACTCAGGTTGAAGGCGAAAATCAATATATTTTTCAGGTAACAGATGAATATGGTTGTGAATTTGATACCACTATAAGTGTATTTGTTTTAGAAGAATTAAATGCTATTATGATTAGTGATACTTCTATTTGTGAAGGACAACAAGTGCAATTAGATGTGTTAGGAATTTCAGGAAACCTTGTAAGCTGCCAAGAAACAGCTTCAGTAACAGGGCAAGACGATGACCCTAATACTGATGTAACTATTAATAGCTTTTCTTGTATTCCTGCTGGAGCAGACATAACTTCTATTACATTAGACGCTGCATTTACGGGAACAAATTGTCCTAATTGGTATACTTATGATATAATTATTAATGGAGTGACTCAATTTACTCAACAATGTAATCAAACGGATTTAGATTTAAGTGCGTTTTTACCTATTACAAGTGTAACAATTTCTGCAAACGATGAAGACGCTTTTAGTGACAATGTAACTATAGACCTTACTTTGAATTTGTTTTATCAAAATCTATCTTTTAGCTGGGGTCCAACAATAGATTTGTCAGATCCGATGATTCAAACACCTATTTTTAATGGAACAACAACAAACACTTATGCAGTTGAAGTTTTTAATATTGCACATCCCGAATGTTCGGTAGTATCTGATTCAATTACAATCGGGGTTAGTTCAAACGATTTACCTACAATTGCTGGTGATTCGGCTATTTGTTTTGGAGCTTCATCAACGTTTATTGTAAATGGTGCAGACTCAGTGTTTTGGCCTGATAATTCAAATAGTTCAACTTTCACTTTTTCTCCTCAAAATGACAGTTTAGTTTCTGTTACTGCAACAACAGGATGTGGAAGTGTTACATGGAATAAACATGTTGTTGTTTATCCTCAAATTAATTTATCAGCTTCTCCTGACACTGTTATTTGTGAAGGTGACGTTGTGAATATTAACCTAGATGGGATTTTAGATGAATGTACTTATTTATTAACCCTCTCAGATGCTGTTGGTGATGGATGGAGCGGATTTGAAGGTGTTGACGTTAAAATTAACGGTATTATTTATGAGTCAGGAGTTGCTGTAGATGCATGCACAAGTGGCTCTTGCTCTTATTCTATGGTTATACCAATCAACGAAGGAGATATTTTAACTCTTGAATATATTTCAGGTGCTACTGATATTGAAAATACTGTTCAATTATTTGACGCAAATAATACAGAACTATTGAACACTACAAACCCTTCAGCAGGCTTGCTAGGAACATTTAATGCAACATGTAGTAATGCTTATAGTATTTCATGGACACCATCAACACAACTATCTGATGCATCAATTGCGAATCCAATTTTTACAGCTGTAACTTCTGAAAACTATCAAGCAGCAGTTGTTTTAAACAGCAATAATAATTGCTCAGAGGTATCAAATACAATTTCTATGGACGTGAGAAGTGTAGTTGCGCCAACATTATCAGTAATTGATACAGCACTTTGTATAGGTGAAACAACAACACTATCCGTAAATGCCGACAATATTTTGTGGTGGCCAGACAGTACAACTTCATCATCTTTTACGTTTACACCACAAAATGATAGTCTAATTTCTGTTACAGCATCAACATTTTGTGTTTCAGAACTTGTTCTAAGTCAATTAATTATTGTCAATCCTTTACCAATAGTAACAACAATTTCTGACACGATAATAACTATACAAGATGAAATTACACTGACTACAACAGGAGGAGAAAATTATTTATGGTCGCCAGCAGACTTTTTATCTTGTGTAGCATGCCAAAGTCCAATAGCTAAACCTACTGAAAATATAACTTACTTTGTAACTGTTCAAGATTCAAATGGTTGTATTTCTAGCGGATCAGTAAATATTGAAATAGTTGTACCTGATTTATTTATTCCTAACGGGTTTTCTCCTAATGGAGATGGGTTAAATGATTTTGTAGATGTAAGAAGTAAAAGTATTTCCTTAATGACAATACAAATATTTGATAAGTGGGGAACTTTAATTTTTGAATCAAATGACCAGAAAAATAGTTGGGATGGTACTCATAATGGGAAAAAATTAGATGCTGGAGTTTATGTTTACAAGTTTGAAGCTAGTATGGTAGATCAAACAACAGTTGAGCAAAGCGGTACAATTACGTTATTTAGATAATAATGAAAAAACTTATTTTTTTAATAATAACCTTAGTGTTTTTGAGTAAACAAGACTTGTTTGCTCAGGATAATAGATTTTCTCAATTTAATTCTTCACCATTACTTCTTAACCCAGGGTTAGCAGGAATGGGAAACGGCTACAGTAGGGCAAACATTAATTATCGAACACAATGGACAGGGATAGAAAATTCATTTAAAACAACTGGAATTTCGATCGATTTACCAATTTTTTCAGAAAAAATGAATTGGAAAAGAGGCTACATTGGAACTGGATTAGCTTTTTATACTGACAAAGCTGGAGCTGGAAATTTAGGGACTAATGAAATTAATTTTGTCATAAGTTCAGCCCTATTTGTTGGGAAAAACAGTAAAATAGCTCTTGGTATTATGGGGAGCTATATTCAAAAATCTGTTAACCCAGACAATATTGAATGGGGGTCACAATATAATGGATATGAATATAACCCTGAATTATCGAGTGGTGAAAATTTTGCGGTAGTTTCAACAAGTATAATAGATATGTCTGCAGGTATTAGCTATAGATATCATACAGGAAGTAAAGCTGTTACAAATAACGATCAAAAACTTCTTGAGTTAGGGTTAGCTTCTTTTCGTTTGTTTGAACCTAAGTATGAATTTTTATCGGATGGAGAAAGCCAAATCAGTAGAAGATATGTTGGTCATGGTAAATATTTAGCTTCAATAAATAGTTCGAAGTTTGTTGTTGGAGGTACTTTTTTATATATGATGCAAAACACATCTAGAGAACTTACTTTTGGACCTGAGTTTAGATATTCTTTAATGACTAATACAAAGTACACTGGTTACTTAAAAGATTCATACATAGGAGCACAACTTTTATATCGTTATAAAGACGCAATTATTCCTGTTTTGTTTTTCAAATTTGGAAACTTTAAATTAAGTGGTTCTTACGATTATAATCTTTCGGCATTAAATGGTGCTGGAGGTAAAAGTGTAAACGGATTTGAATTTTCGATACAATTTAATGATTTTGAGGGTACTTTGTTTGGTCAGGGAAGTAAACACGTAACAATGAAAGGGAGTACAGGAAACCTTTAATTGAACCTTTTTTAACATTTCTTTTTTACAACTTATTTTAAATAGTTTCTTCATTGTTGTTCAATGTTTTATTTTTGTTTTCATAAATAAAAAATATTAGCAATGAGTTACAACAACATTATAATTGAAATAGCAGAAAAAGTCGCTGTTTTAACAATTAACCGTCCTAATCAGTTAAATGCATTAAATTCTGAAACTATAAAAGAGTTAGGAGATGCTTTTAAGAGTTTGGAAAGTGACGATAATGTAAAAGCAATAATTATTACAGGTTCAGGTGAAAAAGCTTTTGTAGCTGGTGCAGACATTAAAGAGTTTTATCAGTTTGATGTTGCTGAAGGGAAAGAATTGGCTGCAAAAGGACATCAATATTTATTTGACGTAGTTCAAAATTTAACAACACCAGTAATTGCAGCTGTTAATGGATTTGCCCTAGGAGGAGGTTTAGAGTTGGCGATGAGTTGTCATTTTAGATTAGCTTCAGACAATGCTAAATTAGGATTGCCAGAGGTTACTTTAGGAGTTATTCCTGGGTATGGTGGAACACAACGGCTGGCTCAATTAGTTGGTAAGGGGAGAGCTATGGAAATGATAATGACTGCAAAAATGATTTCTGCCGAAGAAGCTTACGGTTATGGATTAGTAAATCAGGTTACAACACAAGAAGAATTACTAGCTTCCTGCCAAAAAATTGCGTTAAAGATTGTTAAAAACTCATCTGTTGCAATAGCAAGTGCAATAAGAGCTGTAAATGCAGGTTATACTGATGGTGTAAATGGTTTTGATACTGAAATAGAAGAGTTTGGAAAATGCTTTGGAACAGAAGATTTTAAAGAAGGAACAACTGCTTTTATTGAAAAACGAAAAGCCAATTTTCCTGGGAAATAAATTGAAAAATTGTCAAATCCACTAAAAAAATTAGCAAGTCAAACTGCCATCTATGGTCTTACAACCATTATTGGAAGGTTAATGACATGGTTTTTAGTCCCAATTTATATCGGTGCTGCTAAGTTTTCTACAGACCAATATGGAATTATTACTGAAATGTATTCTTATGTTGCGTTTTTAGTTGTTTTTTTAACTTATGGCATGGAAACGGCCTATTTTAGGTATTCTACTCAAAAAGATGAGAGTAAACAGAAAGTTTATACAACTATAATTTATTCTTTATTAGCAACATCTTTTATTTTTATTTCCGTTGCATTTTTGTTTAACCAATCAATTGCTGATTGGTTAAAATATCCAAATAATAAAGAGTTTGTTACTTGGTTTGCAATTATTGTTGGCTTAGACGCTGTGTCATCTATACCAATGGCAAGGTTAAGAGCAGAGAATAAAGCCACAAAATTTGTTATTGTAAACTTTGCTAATATTATTGTTTTTGTTGGATTAAACTTATTTTTTCTAGCTTATTGTCGCCCAATGCATGCAAGCGGGAAAACTAATTGGATAATAGACACTTTTTACAATCCTAATATTGGTGTGGGTTATGTTTTCATATCAAACTTAATAGCAAGTATTATAAAGTTTGTTCTTCTATTGCCCGAAATGATTTATGCTAAGTATGGCTTTGAATTAAGTTTACTTAAAAAAATGTTTATTTATGCTTTACCCCTGTTAATTTTTGGTTTGGCAGGAATTGTTAATGAAACAATTGATAGAATAATGCTAAAAAGAATGTTGTTTGATGTTTTAGGAGAAAAAGAAACATTATCACAGATTGGAATTTATGGAGCATGCTATAAAGTTTCAATAATTATTACACTATTTATTCAAGCATTTAGATATGCAGCAGAACCATTCTTTTTTGCTCAAGAAAAAGAAGTAAATGCTAAGGAAAATTATTCGAAAGTAATGACCTATTTTGTGATAGTTTGCGCAACCATTTTTTTAGGAGTTATGTTATTTATTGATGTTGTAAAATATTTTATTCCAAACGAAGCTTTTTGGGAGGGTTTACATGTAGTGCCAATTTTAATGTTTGCAAATATAAGTTTGGGGATATATTATAACCAATCTATATGGTACAAGTTAAGTGGAAAAACAAAATATGGAGCATACATTGGTATTTTTGGGGCATTAATTACAATTGCTTTAAATTATGTTTGGATTCCAGTTTATGGTTATGTAGGGTCGGCATGGGCTACACTAATTTGTTATTTTTCAATGATGTTATTATCATTTATTTTAAGTAGAAAACATTATCCAATTAAATACGATTTACCCAAGATATTTTTATACTTAACAATTTCGTTTGGATTTTACCTTATAAGCAGTTATATTGATTTAACGTCAGGATTTTTAAAATACAGTGTTCATAGTCTTTTATTAATAGCTTTTGCAGCTATAATTTACCTTATAGAAAGACCAAAAAAAGTGGTAATTTAGTCAATTGCAAAAAAGAATTTACAATGGATATTAAAATAGTCAATAAGTCAAATCATCCTTTACCAACTTATGGTACCGAAGCTTCTGCTGGAGTTGATTTAAGAGCAAATATATCAGAATCAATTACACTTAAACCTTTAGAAAGAACACTCGTTAAAACAGGTCTTTTTATAGAGTTACCAATAGGTTATGAAGCACAAGTAAGACCAAGAAGTGGTTTAGCATATAAAAATGGAGTAACCGTTTTAAATACTCCAGGAACAATAGATGCTGATTACCGAGGCGAAATTGGTGTGATTTTGGTAAACCTTTCAAATGAAGAATTTACAATAGAAAATGGAGAAAGAGTAGCGCAGTTGGTGATTGCTAAACATGAGCAAGCAGAATGGAAATTAGTTGAAGAACTTTCAGACACCGAAAGAGGTGCTGGAGGATTTGGTAGTACAGGGAAAAAATAAAAAGACATGAAAATTATAGTGCCAATGGCAGGAAGAGGTTCACGCTTAAGACCTCATACATTAACAGTTCCAAAACCGTTAGTTCCAGTAGCTGGAAAACCAATAGTTCAACGATTAGTTGAAGATATTACAAAAGTTTGCGGAGAACCAGTTGATGAAATAGCTTTTATTATCGGTGATTTTGGCGATCAAGTAGAAAAAGACTTAATTGCTGTTGCAGAAGGATTAGGGGCAAAAGGAAGTATTTATCACCAAGAAGAAGCTTTAGGAACAGCACATGCAATACTTTGTGCTAAAGATAGCTTGCAAGGCAATGTTGTAGTAGCGTTTGCCGATACATTATTTAGAGCAGATTTTACATTAGATAGTAGTGCTGATGGTATTATTTGGGTGAATCAAATTGATGATCCAAGTGCTTTTGGTGTTGTTAAACTTAACGAACAAAATGTAATTACTGATTTTGTTGAAAAACCAGTTGAGTTTGTTTCTGATTTAGCAATCATTGGAATTTACTATTTTAAAGACGGAGCGTATTTAAAAAACGAATTACAATATTTAATTGATAACGACATTAAAGAAAAGGGAGAATATCAATTAACCAATGCTTTAGAGAACATGAAGCAAAAAGGAACGAAATTTGTTCCTGGGAAGGTGAATGAATGGCTCGATTGTGGTAATTATAAAGCTACAGTTTATACAAACCAAAGGGTTTTAGAGCATATTAAAAATGAAAATATTGTTGATGCTTCACTAAAAAATGAAGGTTCAAAGATAATAGAACCTTGTTTTATTGGTAAAAATGTTGTTTTGAAAAACGCAACAATTGGGCCTCATGTTTCTATTGGAGATAATTCGATGATTGAAAATTCAACCATAACTAATACAATAATTCAAACAAACACAACAATTACTGATTCTACATTAAACAATTCAATGATTGGAAATTTTGTAAAAATTAGTAATAATGCTCAAGAATTAAGCATTGGCGATTATAACGAAATAAACTAAAAATGCTTAAGCAACTAATTAAATGAAAATATTCTTCTACATTTTCTCGTTTTTTATCCTCTTTTTTATAGGATGTTCAGCACCTAAAAGTGTAGAAAATAATTCAAGTCAACCTAAAAAAACAAAAAGCAAAAGCCTTTCTGAACTTTCTGAAAAGGAAAGAATGAATTATGATTTTATGTTTCATAATGCAAACAAAGAAAGAATATTAGGCAACTATCAAATCGCTGCTGGTTTGTTTAGTAAATGTATTGAAATAGCACCAGATGAGCCTGCTGCATATTATGAAGTAGCTAAGATTTTTGATTTTGCTGAGCAGAAACAATTAGCTTTAGACAATGCTCAAAGGTCTGTTGAAATAGATGGAGAGAACTATTGGTACCGTTATTTTTATGCTTACGCTTTACAGAAAAATGGAGACACAGAAAACGCAATAAAGCAATATCAAAAACTTGTTGAAAAAAACCCTGAAAATGTTGAGTTGTATTATGATTTAGCTGGTATGCAGCTATACGTTGGACAATACCAAGAAGCAATAAAAAGCTATAATAGCTTGGAAGAAAAAATGGGTATTTCAGAAGAAATATCGCTACAAAAACAAAAGGTTTATATAAAGTTAAATAACATTGATAAGGCTGCAGAAGAATTAAAAGCATTAATTAATGAGTACCCAGAAGAAACTAAATTTCAAGGGTATTTGGCTGATATGTATTTAGCAAACAATTTAAATGATAAGGCGTTTGAAATCTATCAGCAAATTTTAGAAAAAGATTCTACTGATAATTTTTCACATTTAGGGCTTTATGATTATTACCGAAACATTGGTGAAAAAGAAAAAGCATATAATGAAATAAAGCAAGTTTTTGAAAGTGAAGATTTTGATATAGACTCTAAAATGCAAATTTTACTATCTTATTTTTCTTACACTGAAAATGATTCAGAACTAAAAAAAGAAGCATTTGATTTAAACAAAATTTTAATAAAAACACATCCTTCGGAAGCTAAAGCATATACGATATATGCTGATTTTTTATATCGTGAAAAAAAGGTTGAAAGTGCTAAAGAAAATTATTTAAAAGCAATTGAATTAGATAGTTCTAAGTTTGCTATTTGGAGTCAAGTGTTGTTAATTGATGCAGAGTTACAGAACTATGATGATTTATTAGCTCATAGTAAACCTGCAATTGATTTATTCCCAAATCAACCAATGTTTTACTTCTTTTATGGTGTTGCAAATATGCAAAAGAAGAATTATCAAGAAGCAGCTGATTATTTTGTTCTAGGTAAAGATTTTGTTCTAGATAATCCTCCTTTATTGGCTCAGTTTTATGCAAATTTAGGAGATAGTTATTATCAATTAAAACAACATAAAGAGTCAGATGAAGCTTATGAAAAAGCATTAGAAATTGAGCCAAGAAATATTTTTGTACTCAATAACTATGGTTACTATTTATCACTTAGGGAAGAGCATTTAGAAAGAGCTGAAGAATTATCTGCTTTAGCAAATGAAATAGAACCAAACCAACCTAACTACGAAGATACTTATGCTTGGATTTTATACAAACAAGGAAAATATATTGCTGCTAAAGAATGGCTAGAAAAAGCGATTGCAAATGGAGGAGATAAAAATGCTGTAATTCTTGAACACCTTGGTGATGTCCATGCCAAATTAAATAATATAGAAAAAGCATTAGAGTTTTGGAATTTAGCTAAAACGCAAGGCGAAGGCTCAGATTTACTGAACAAAAAAATTGAAGATAAAAAGCTGTATGAATAAGCTGTTTCATATTAAATATTCTATTCTTTTTTTGTTTATATTTTTTTATGCATGTAAACCGCAAGAAGAAATAGTTAAAAATAAAATAGAGCATCATACCACTAAAGAGTTAGTGGATTCATTAAGTAAAAATGAATTTAATTTTGGTTCGCTTTCTGCAAAAGCAGAAATTGAATTTATTGATGAGAAGTCAACTTCTTTTAAAGCGCACCTTAGAATTCAAAAAGACAGTGTGATATGGATTTCAATTACACCAGTTTTAGGAATAGAAATAGCGAGAGTAATGATTACTCAAGATTCAGTAATGTTAATGAACAGAGTAAAGTCAGAATATTTTAAGGGTGATTTCGAATACATTAATAAAATGTTTAATGTAGAGTTTGATTTTGAAATGCTTCAATCATTATTGATTGGTAATAGTTTAGAATTTGAAAAAAATGAAAAACTTAAGACTGCAATAGACCGTAAAACTAACCGTTATTTTATAGGAACCGAGAAGAAACGAAAAGTAAAAAAAGACATTAAAAAAGAGAAGGAAAAAATAAAAGAGCAATCTCAGGCAATATGGTTAATTCCTAAAACCTATAAAATTGTTGAATTGTTAATCTTAGACCCTAATAAAGACCAATCATTAAATGCTATTTTTTCTAAGCACACTGATTTAAACAATCAATTGTTTCCTTATAAATTAGCTTTTAATATACAGTCTAAAAAGCAACTTAAAATTAATGTTGACTATAGTAAAATAACATTAGATAAAGAGCAAAGTTATTCGTTTAAAATCCCATCTAAGTATGAGCAAATTCAATAAACATATTCTTGGATGCTTGGCAATTATTTGCTCACTATTTTTTAGTTTAAATACTAATGCTCAGTCCAAAAATGATTTAGAGGCTAAAAAGAAGTTGCTTCAGAAAGAAATTTCGCTAACGAACAAATTGTTAAACGAAACACGAAAAAACAAAGAGCTTTCATTAGACGAGTTATTGAAATTAAAGAGTAAAATTAATGCTCGTGCAGGATTGATTTCAGCTTTAAATGCTGAACTTAGAATGTACAATAATGAGATTAAGAAAAACACAGATGAAATAGCTTTTTTGCAAAATGATTTATCAAAGCTAAAAGAGGAGTATGCTAAAATGATTTACTATGCATATGTCCATAAGGGTTCTTTTGAAAAGATTATGTTTGTATTTGCTTCAAATAGTTTTAATCAAGCTTATAAGCGATTAAAGTATATTCAGCAATATTCAACATACCGAAAAAGTCAAGCAAAAAATATTGTAAAAACACAAGAATCGCTAAAACAAAAAATAACAGAATTAGACCAAGCAAAGCAAGAAAAAGGTGCTATAATTTCTTTAGAAGAACAAGAGAAACAAAAATTAGCTGTTGAGCAAGTAGAGAGAGAGGGTGCTGTAAAACAGCTTCAAGGAAAGGAGCAAGAGTTAAAGCAAGAATTAGCTAAAAAGCAAGCTGCAGCTCAAAAATTACAAAAAGCGATACAAAAAATTATTGAAGACGAGATTAGAAAAGCTCGTGAAGCAGCTAAAAAAGCTGGAAATACTTCAAAAGGTTTCCCTATGACTCCAGAAGCATTAAAACTTTCAAATTCTTTTGCTGCCAATAAAGGCAAGTTACCTTGGCCAGTTATGGAGGGAGTTATTACTGATCGTTTTGGTCAACATCCACACCCAGTTTTAACAGGAATTGTAATAAACAATAATGGTATTGATATTAGTACAACAAAAGGAGCAATAGCTAGAGCAATTTTTGATGGTGAAGTTAGTTCTGTGGCCATTATTCCTGGAGAAGGAAAAGTTGTAATGATTAGACATGGAGAATACTTGAGTGTTTATTCATATATGACTGAAGTTTTTGTTAAGAAAGGAGATAAAGTAAGTACAAAACAACATTTGGGAGTTTTAGTTAATGAGTCGGGAGCATCAAAAACGGATGTCCATCTTGAAATATGGAAAGGAATGACCAAGCTTAACCCTGAATATTGGATTTTTAGAAAATAGGCTTTTACTAAAAATGATACTTTCCATTCCTACTAAAATACCTCAATCAAACTTTAAAATCTCTCATAATGAGGGGCTATTTTTAATCGGGTCTTGCTTTTCGCAAAATATTGGACATAGGTTAAAAGAAGCTAAATTTAATATTAGTTCCAACTCGTTTGGTACGATATATAACCCTATTTCTATTGCGGAAAATCTTCATCGTTTATTAAAGGTTAAGCATTATGATGGTAATGACATCTATAATTATAAAGATGAAAAACTTGTAAATTTTTCAAATCAAAGTAGTTCACATAAAATTGATGAGAGTGCATTTTTGATGAAGGAAAATGATAAGTTAGCTGCAGATATTTTAGCTTTAAATCAATCGAACACCATTATTTTAACATTTGGTACAGCTTGGGCTTATGAGTGGAAAGAAACCAGTCAAATCGTAGCCAATTGCCATAAAATACCAAATACATTTTTCTCAAAACGTTTATTAACAGTTGCTGAGATAGTAACAAAATATGATGAATTGTTAAACCACTTTAAAACTAAAAACATTGTTTTTACGGTTAGTCCTGTTCGACATGCAAAAGGTGGTTTGCACGAAAATAATTTAAGTAAATCAACATTACATTTAGCAATAAATGAATTGATGAATAAGTATGAAAACTGTAGTTATTTTCCTGCTTACGAAATAGTAATTGATGAATTAAGGGATTATCGCTTTTACAAAGAAGATATGATTCACCCATCAGATCAAGCCATAAATTATGTGTGGGATAAGTTTTCCGAAACTTATTTTGAACCAAGTACATTAGATTTAGTTGAGCAAATATTCAAAATAAAAAATGCTGCAGCTCATAAACCATTTAATTACGAAAGCATTGGACACAAACAGTTTGTAGCAAAACAAACTGAATTAATTAATAAGCTAAAGCAAACAGCTCCTTATTTAGATTTTGAACAAGAAATAAGTCAATTGAATCAACAAAACTAAAGATATAGCATTTACAAATAAGGAAATAGTAATTTCGCTATTCAAATAAAACAAAAGAATGGATTACGTTATACAGGCAGCACAACTTTTACTAGGAATTTCAATACTTGTGGTATTGCATGAGTTTGGTCATTTTATTGCTGCCAAAGCATTTAAAACTCGAGTTGAGGCATTTTATTTATTTTTTAATCCTTGGTTTTCTTTAGTAAAAAAGAAAATTGGAGACACTGAATATGGTATTGGATGGTTACCACTTGGGGGCTATGTAAAAATATCAGGGATGATAGATGAAAGTATGGATAAAGAACAAATGGAAAAACCTGCTGAACCTTGGGAATTCCGTTCTAAAGCAACTTGGCAGCGATTGATTATTATGCTTGGTGGTGTTATTGTAAATGTTATTGTAGCGTTCTTTATTTATGCAATGATTTTGTTTGCATGGGGAGAAACTTATATCCCAGCTCAAAATGCTACTTATGGCGTTTATTGCGATTCTGTAGCGCAAAGCATAGGGTTTAAAAACGGAGATAAAATTGTTGCCTTAGATGGTAAGCCAATAGATAGTGAAACAACTTATGGTCAAATTACGGTTCAAATTTTATTAGACAACATTAAAGAAGTTACGGTTGATAGAGGAGGAAATAGAGAAACAGTGTCTATTCCTTTAGATTTTGCCGAAACAGTTATTAGCAATAAAGTAACCAAAGGGTTGTTTGTAGAAGATTATCCTATGATTTTAGACTCGATAACACCTTTGTCTGAAGCGGAAAAAGCGGGGCTGTTAATTGGCGATAAAATTATTGGAGTTAACGGAGAGAAAATATCAGGAGTGGTGAATTCAACTCAATATACTTCTGCAGAGCCAAAGACAGCATATACTTTTAAAGTACTAAGAAATAATGAAGAATTAGATTTTCAGATTATTTCAAATGATGAAGGGAAGATAGGAATTCATTATGGGTCACTTTTAGACTATTTAACAATAGCTACCAAAGAGTATGGTTTTTTTGAATCTATTCCTGCAGGATTTTATAAAACAGGAAATGTTTTAAAAAGATATATTGACCAATTTAAATTAATTTTTTCTAAGGCTGGAGTAAAACAATTAGGAGGATTTGGTTCGATAAGCAAACTTTACGGAGCTACTTGGGATTGGCAAAACTTTTGGGAAAAAACAGCCTTGATTTCAGTAATGCTTGCTGTAATGAATTTATTACCAATACCTGCTTTAGATGGCGGGCACGTAATGTTTTTGAGCTATGAAATGATTACAGGAAGAAAGCCTAACGAAAAGGTTATGGAATATGCTCAAATAGCCGGAATGATGTTGTTGTTAGCATTTATGTTATACGCTAATGGTATGGATGTTGTAAGAGCGTGGTTTAGTAATTAACGCGTAGTTGTTTAAAAGCTATTCTAGTTTTAATCTCATAACAGTGATTATAACTTAGCTTTACTACTTCTACATAACACTAAACCAATGAATAAAATCATTTTTATTATTACGCTGTTTATTTTCTCGATTAAACTAACTGCCCAAAACAATACAATGGGTACAGTTACGAATAGTGAAGCCAACGGAAAAGCCAAAGTTTTAATTATTCCTTTCGAACCAAGACTTTACATTTCTGATATAGATAAAGAGTTGGTTAAAGAAAATCAAATGAATTTTCAGGATATTAAAGCAAAGTTTAGAGCAGCTTTAGATCAAAACATTTACATTTCCTTAAAAAAGTATTACACTTCTCTTTCTTTTTACACTATCCCTCAAGAAGATGCCATTAAAGAACTTTCTTACATCTATAACTCTATAGGCTATAAATACGAAGTAATGCCTGTAGAAGAAGTGGTAGAAAAAGAAAATACAGGCAAAAAATTGATGAATAAGTTTAAGAAAAAAGAGAGAGAAGAAGAACCAATCGAAGCAGGAATTAATAATGGTCAAATTGTTTCTCAAACAGATGATAGAGAAAAATACATGATGACTAAAATCTCTAATGAAAATTTAATCAACACTTTAAATAAACAATACCAAGCAACGTATTATTTATTTATAAACGAGCTAGACATTAAACGCACAATGAAAGAAAGTGGCGGGATGAATAGTCAGTCTCAGCGAGAAATAAAAGTACATTACACAATATTCAACAATCAAGAAAAAGTGATGGATTCTGGAGCAATTAAAACATTGTTTAACAGTAGCGAAAACGATATCGAGAAAATCATTAAATCAGAATTCCCATTAATTGCTGATAAGTTAGCTGAAAAAATAGTTAATGTAAAACCAGAATAAAGCAGGCTATGTTTCTTGTAAAAACACCATTAGCTATAAAAAAATCATTTCCTAGCTTAGTTTGGGATATACCTAACAATACAAAAACAATATACTTAACCTTTGATGATGGTCCAACACCAGAAATTACAACATGGGTTTTAGAAACATTAAAAAAACACAAGATAAAAGCTACATTTTTTGTGGTTGGCGATAATGTAAAAAAATACCCTCAAATATATCAGCAATTAATCGCTGAAGGACATGCAATAGGAAACCACACCTACAACCATTTAAATGGATGGAAAACAAAATCTTCTGATTACTTACAAAACATTGAAAAATGTGCAGAATTAGTAGATTCTAATTTATTTCGCCCACCTTACGGGAGAATAAAAAACACGCAAATAAGAAAGCTTAAACAACATTATAAAATTATAATGTGGGATGTGTTGAGTGGAGATTTTGATGCGAATTTAAGCCCTGCAAAATGTGCCGAAAATGTAATTAACAACACCAAAGCAGGCTCTATAATTGTTTTTCACGACAGCGTAAAAGCCGAAAAAAACCTGAAATATGCTTTGCCTAAAGCAATTGAGTTTTTAAAACAACAAGGTTTTACTTTTGGAGTAATTACAGAAGATTGACTTCATCTTCTTTCGTTTAGTATATGGCATTTAGGGCAAAAGATACAGAAAAACTATAAAGTTTGCGCTTAGCCAAAGCGTTGCATTTTGTTTTTATCTTATTCATTCTTAAAAGCCAAATAAACGATTTGGCGGTGTTTGTAAATAGCAACACTTTCGTAAACCACCGAACGCCCTATTTGCTATATACAGTGTTATAGCCAGTCTTATTTTCATTTTAGTTTATCCAAAAACCAAAGCTGAATTTTGGCCCCCAATGAATAACCCATTTATTAGGTTCTTTATCGTATGAGAAATATGATCCACCTAATTGCAATCCCATGGAAATCGTAAATCGGTTTTTAGTCTCAAACATATATCCAGGTTCTATGCTTAATGTAGTTGTATAATGACTGTTAATTAAATTCCTTCCAAAACCAATCACCGGCCCTAGGTAGAATCCATAGGGCCTTTCATTTTTAGCTTCCTTGGATTTAATGAAGATTGGCAAAACACTAAAAACTCCAATATCAGAAACTCCATTAGTTGTTCCTCCAAAATGATAATTAACAATCGGTGAAATTTTAATGTTTGTTCTTAAGCCTACAGAAGCTTCAAAAACCACAGGAGCAATATCTAAGTCAAATTCGCCTTTGTCATAGAATGGTTCAACTGTAATGTTTGGCTGAAATCCGATAAAAATAGGAGTGTTAGATTGACTAAAACATTGCCCATAAGTTATCAATGCTAATATGGTTATGAATATTATTTTTTTCATTTTCAATTGGTTATAACGCCTGTCTAAGTCGCGTTTCAATGCGATTTAATCGGTTGATAAATGAAGGTAGCTGATTTTTATGAGAAAGTCAAGAGCAAATCCGCAATTACTTTCGGAAAGTGTTCATATTCTAAAGCATGAATTTTTGAAGCTACTTCCTCAAAAGTATCCGTTGGTAAAACTTTACATTTAGCTTGGAAAATAACTTTGCCCTCATCGTAATGTTGGTTTACAAAATGTATGGTAATACCTGTTTCGGTTTCTTTATGTTCTACTACTGCCTTGTGCACATTGTCGCCAAACATTCCTTTGCCGCCATATTTTGGTAATAATGCCGGATGTATGTTTACAATTTTATTGGGAAAAGCTTCAATTAAATTTTCTGGTATTAACCATAAAAAACCAGCCAACACTACTAAATCAATGTTGTTTTCTTGTAATAGCTTTACAATTTCATTGGTGTTTTTAAAAGCATTTTTATCAAAAACAACAAAAGGAATATTTAACCGATTAGCTCGTTCAATAACACCAGCGGTAGGGTTGTTAGTTAAAATTAACGATATGGTTACTTTGTCATTATTTTTAAAATAATTAAAAATATTCTCAGCATTAGAACCACTACCCGAAGCAAAAACAGCTATTTTTTTTGTCATTTTTTTTACTAATTTCAATACCTCAAAAGTAACTATTATGGAAGATAAATTTATCCCTTATAAAAGAAAAGAGATTAAACCCCAAGAGCAGTTAATAAAAAGTGAAGAGTACTTTAATTGGTTAGATCAAAGAAGAACTGTACGAGATTTTTCTGATGAACCTGTAGATATTAAAGTAATTGAAAACATTATAAAAGCAGCTTCCACAGCACCATCGGGCGCGCACAAACAACCTTGGACATTTTGTGTGGTAGCAAATCCAGAAATGAAAAAGAAAATACGTGAAGCTGCCGAAAAAGAAGAATATGAAAACTACCATGGAAGGATGAGCGAGCGATGGCTAAAAGATTTGGAAACATTTGCTACCGATTGGCACAAACCTTTTTTAGAAACAGCACCTTATTTAATTATAGTTTGTAAAAGAGCTTACGAAATGGTTAAAGGAGAAAAAGTGAACAACTATTATGTAAATGAATCTGTTGGCTTGGCTACAGGGATGCTTTTAACAGCAATACATAATGCAGGCTTAATCGCATTAACGCACACACCAAGTCCAATGAATTTTTTAACCAAACTATTAAATCGCCCAGAAAACGAACGCCCATTTTTATTAATACCTGTTGGCTATCCTTCAAAAGACGCTCAAGTGCCTGATATCAGAAGAAAGCCCCTTGAAGAAGTAATGATTGTGTATTAATAATTCAAAATAATTTGTCTATATTCACAGAAATAATTTTCTTTGCAAACTATTAAGATTAAAAATAAATTTAAAAACTAAATAACATGTCAGATATTAAAGGAAGAGTAGTATCAATTATTGTTGACAAATTAGGTGTTGACGAAAACGAAGTAACAGCTGAAGCTAGCTTCACAAATGATTTAGGAGCTGATTCTCTTGATACAGTTGAATTAATTATGGAATTCGAAAAAGAATTCAATATTGCAATTCCAGATGATCAAGCTGAAAAAATTGCTACTGTTGGAGATGCTGTTAAATACATCGAAGATAACGCTAAGTAATAAGCCTTTATTAGGTTAAATGAAATTGCTTTGAATATCTAATTCAAAGCTTTTTCTGTTTTATATTATCAATATTTAATGTTTCTTAAATGGAATTAAGAAGAGTAGTAGTAACAGGTATAGGAGCCATAACTCCTCTAGGAAAAACTTTTCCTGAAACATGGGAAAATCTTAAAAAAGGGGTTAGTGGATGTGCGCCTATAACTCGATTTGATGCATCAAAATTCAAAACACAATTTGCTTGTGAAGTTAAAGATTATGATGTTGCAGATTATTTTGATAGAAAAGAAGCAAGAAAAATTGACCCTTACACACAATTTGCTTTAATAGCAGCTAAAGAAGCTGTAGCTGATTCTAAAATTGATTTAGAAACGGTGAATAAAGATAGAGTTGGTGTTATTTGGGGTTCTGGTATTGGAGGAATTAAAACATTCCAAGATGAAGTTTCAAACTTTGTTGGTGGAGATGGAACTCCTCGATTCAATCCATTTTTTATTCCTAAAATGATAGCTGATATAGCTTCAGGATTAATATCTATGGAATATGGTTTTAGAGGACCAAACTTTACAACAGTTGCGGCTTGTGCTTCTTCTACCAATGCATTAATAGATGCTTTTAACTATATCAGATTAGGAAAAGCAGACGTTTTTGTTTCAGGGGGTTCTGAAGCTTCTATTTATGAAGCTGGAATGGGAGGTTTTAATGCAATGCATGCCTTATCAACTAGAAACGATTCTCCAGAAACGGCTTCTCGTCCTTTTGATAAAGAAAGAGATGGGTTTGTAATGGGAGAAGGTGGAGTTTCTGTTATTCTTGAAGAATATGAGCACGCAATTAAAAGAGGAGCAACAATTTATGCTGAAATAGTTGGTGGAGGAATGTCTGCTGATGCTCACCATATGACAGCACCTCATCCAGAAGGATTAGGAGCTAAAAACGTAATGTTAGCTGCTTTAGATGATGCTGGATTAAAACCAGAAGATATTGATTATATCAATGTTCACGGAACATCTACTCCATTAGGAGATGTTGCTGAATCTCAAGCTATTTTAAGTGTATTTGCTGATCATGCTTATAACTTAAATATTAGTTCAACAAAATCAATGACAGGCCATTTATTAGGTGCAGCAGGGGCTATTGAGGCAGTTGCAACATTAATGGCTGTTAAAGAAAATATAGTGCCTCCAACGATTAATCACTTCACAGATGATGAAGCATTTGACCCTAAATTAAACTTTACGTTTAATAAGGCTCAAAAGAGAGAAGTTAGAGCTGCTTTAAGTAATACTTTTGGTTTCGGAGGCCACAATGCTTCTGTAATATTTAAAAAGTATGAAGCTTAAGATTACTTTTCCCATAAAAGGTTAACCCTTTATGGCAATAAATTTCTTTAAAAAAAAATCTGAATATGCGCTCAAACTTGAGCGCATATTAGGTTTTTATCCCGATAAAATATCTTTATACGAACAAGCGTTTACTCATAAATCTATATTAATAGATGAAGATAAACAGCCTTTCGAAAGTAATGAGCGCCTCGAATTTTTAGGAGATGCAATACTCGATGCTGTAATTTCAAATTATATTTATTCAAAGTTTCCATTTAAAGATGAAGGCTTTTTAACCCAATTGAGATCTAAATTAGTTAGAAGACAATTTCTAAATAATTTAGCTGAAAAAATTGGATTAACTGAGTTAGTTATTTCTAATCTCGATAGAGAATCAAAGTCGATTTATGGCGATGCTTTAGAAGCTTTAATTGGTGCTATTTTTTTAGATAAAGGCTACAATAAAGCTGAATTTTTCATTTTAAATAAATTACTTCAAAATCACGTTGAATTGAATGAAGTAATTGAAAATGAAACTGATTTTAAGAGTAGAGCAATAGAATGGGCTCAAAAAAATAAACTAAAATTTGAGTTTGAAATTGAAGAGATAGAGCAAGGACAATCTAAAATTTATTTAGCAAAGCTATTTATTGAAAATCAACTAAAGGGTAAAGGTGAAGCTATAAGCAAAAAGAAAGCAGAACAATTAGCTGCGGAACAATTCCTTAAAGAGAAAGAAGATTAATTACAACCCAGCTTCTTTTAACTCTGAATTAATGATATTATAAACTTTACTTTGAAGTGTTGGAATATCTTCTTCTGTCATACCAATCGTAGAAATTGGCTCATGAATTACCACCTTTGCAATTCCTGGACTTGCTTTACCAGAAAATAAACCTTTCATTTCTAATCGTTTATAGTTGCTAGGCATTGTTATTGGAACAATTGGTACTTGCTTGTCAATAGCTAATTTAAAAGCACCGACTTTAAATCTACCTAATATTGGAGCGTTGTCAGGAATTGTTCCCTCAGGAAACATAACAACACTATGTCCTTTGTCGATTTCAGTTGCACATCTATCCATTGCTCTTTTACCTGACATGCTACTTTTTCTATCAACAGTTACATTCATTTTTTTGAAGAAAATATTGAAAACAGGCACGCTTGCAAGTTCTTTTTTCCCCATAAATACAAAGTACTCGGAAAAGGTTTGATATAATATTACAATATCTAAATAGGAAGAATGATTTGGAGCGTAAACATACGCTTGTCCTTTTTGTAAATAATGTTTGTTTTTAACAGTTGTAAATATTCCTGAAATATACATCAGTAAACCAGTATGCCAGCGGAGCAATTTAAAACCTTTGTGAAAATGTTTGTCATTTAATAGAAAAACTAAATAAATAGGGTAAAGAATTAATAGGAGTAAAGTAAACCAAAAAAAAATATAGATTTTCCATAGCCCTCCAATGATTTCTTTAATTTTTTTCATAAGCAGCAAAGGTAAAAAAAACAAAGTACTAAATAGCTATTCAAAAAATATCTTAGAATTTACTCTTAAAAAGCTATTTTTGCAACATGGCAAGAATATTAACAGGGGTTCAAAGTACAGGAACACCACACTTAGGAAATTTATTAGGGGCAATATTACCAGCTATAGAAATGGCAAATAACCCTAAAAATGATGCGTTTTTATTTATAGCGGATATGCATTCGCTTACGCAAATAAAAGATGCGAAAACATTAAAAGAAAACACCAATAACACTGCAGCTGTATGGTTGGCTTGTGGATTAAATCCAGAAACAACTGTTTTTTATCGTCAGTCTGATATTCCTGAGGTGGCAGAATTGTCTTGGTATTTAAGTTGTTTTTTCCCTTATCAAAGATTAACATTAGCTCATTCATTTAAAGATAAAGCTGATAGATTAGAGGATGTGAACTCTGGATTATTTACTTATCCAATGTTGATGGCTGCTGATATATTATTATATGACGCAGAACTTGTTCCTGTAGGGAAAGACCAATTGCAGCATTTAGAAATGACAAGAGATGTTGCCAATCGCTTCAATCATCAGATGGGAGATACTTTAGTTCCGCCAGAGGCTAAAATTCAAGAAGATACGATGTTGATTCCTGGTATCGATGGTGCAAAAATGAGTAAATCAAAAAATAACATTATTAATATTTTCTTAAACGATAAACAATTAAGAAAACAAATAATGAGTATTGAAACAGATAGTACTCCGCTAGAAGAACCTAAAAATCCAGATACTTGTAATGTGTTTGCAATTTTTAAATTGGTAGCAACTCATGAACAAATAGCTGATTTAAAAGCTAAATATTTAGCAGGTAATTTTGGTTACGGACATGCTAAACAAGAATTGTTTGAATTAATTTGCCACCGATTTAAAGCAGAAAGAGAACGATTTAATTATTATATTGAGAATCTAGATGAATTGGAAAAAGAGCTTCAAATAGGAGCTGAAAAAGCAAGAAAAGTGGCTCGACCAGTTTTAAAAAGAGTTAGAGAAAGGTTAGGATATTAAAATTAAGGTTAGTTATTATAAAAAAGGCTTGATACATGTGTATCAAGCCTTTTTTTGTTTAGATGTGTGATAATTATTGAATTACCATTTTGTATGTTTCTGTTCCATTTTCAGTTGAAATAGAAACAAAATATAATCCTTTAGCTTTATTGCTTAAGTCTATTATTGTATTATTTCCTGAAATATTGTTTTGGTAAACAACTTCTCCAGTAATACTCATAACATTTACAGAAGTATTTTTAACAGTTCCAACAATAGTAAATATACCAGTTGTTGGATTTGGGTAGATACTGATGTTGTTTGCTAACATATTATCCTCAATAGCAGTTGCGATATCAACAGTTACATCATCAACATAAATTCTAAACATATCGGCATCACTGTAATTGTGGAAACCAACATAATAAGAACCAGTTGTAGGAGGAGTGAATAGTGCTGTTGCAGTTTGATAAGTTGTATTTGTCATAGTAGAATCAAATAATAAATCAGTCATACCAGCAACATTTTGTCCAGCACCATACATTACTTTTAATTTTTCAGGGAATGTACTACCAGCCACACTAAATGCAAATGATAATTGGTAAGTTACACCACCTGTCAATTGTAATTCAGGAGTAAAAGCCCAATCATTTGCAGCTTCTGCTGAATTCCATCTTACTTGCATTGCATTGGCACCTGAATTTGGTTGATTTGTACCTGTTTCCCAAGTATATGCATCTGCATTAGCATTATCAACAATCCAACCACAAGGCATATTTGGTGTAGTTTCTCCATCAAAATCCTCTGTCCACGGGAATGTAGTAATCGGTGAAGCAACACAAGGCGTCATAAATGTAAATGGACCAACCCAAACACTTGTATCTCCAGCACCACAAATAGATCTTACATAAAAATCGTAAGGAGTTTCTGGCATTAAAGGCATAGATAAATAAGGATTTGAAGAGGTTACTTCAGAAAAACCAGAACCTAAAGAGAACCCTAGATTCCCCCATTCTACTTGCCATGATGTTGCAGAACCATTTTCAGACCATCCAATTAAAGCATCAGTTGGGTTAATAGCCAAAGCCATTATAGCACTAGGTGCTTGACAAGAAACGGTTGTTGTAAAAGAAAATGGGCCAACCCAAGTACTTGTTCCAGAACCACCGCAATCAGCTTGAACATAAAATTCATAAGATGTTTCTGGGATTAAACCTGTTAAATTGTATGGATTTGAAGATGTTCCTGTAATCATATTTCCTGTACCAGGAGAAAAGCCAGTTGTGTCCCATTCAATATCCCAAGTAGAAGCAGTTCCATTTTCAGTCCAACCTAAATCAGCAGAAATGCCATCAATATTTATTGCAATTAAAGAGGATGGAGCTGGACAGGTTGGTGGAATTCTAATTTCAAAATCATTGATATGAAAATCAAAATCTTCAGTATCATCAATAGAACCTTCAGTTGCCCATATTGCAAACTGATTATTAATTCCTGTATAGGCAGATAAATCTATAGTATATGCAGACCCTGTATTCGTTGGTTGATTATTCACATCCCATGTGTAAATCGCTGACCAGTTAATCCCACCATCAACAGATAATAATACTTGAACAGTGTCATCAGACCCCATATTGATAGACGCTGTACCATTATATGAGGTAACTCCAGCATTAATCGCTAATTCCCAACCTCCAGCAGATAAATCAAATATTGGAGATAACAACCAATCATTAGTTCCAACATTATAAAGGTTAATTTTTACAGCATCATTAGCTGCTCCGATATTTAAATAACGGGTATGATTCCATTCTCCAGTTCCGATACCTGTGTATCCTGTTGTTGGTGTTCCATCACCAGCTTCATTCCAACAATTAGGAGTAAAGATTGTAAAATCTTCTAAATAATTTGGTGTGTATGTTGCACAAGTTGTTGTAAAAGAGAAAGGTCCAACCCAAGCACTTGTACCATTAGCACCACCACAATCAGCTCTTACATAAAACTCATAAGATGTTTCTGGAGATAAACCAGTCAAATTGTATGGATTTGAAGATGTTCCTGTAATCATGTTTCCTGTACTAGGAGTAAAGCCAGTTGTATCCCATTCTATATCCCATGTAGAAGCAATTCCATTTTCAGTCCAAGCTAAATCAGCAGATATCGAAGTAACATTACTTACATTTAAATTGCCTGGTTGAAGACAAGAAGCTGGAGTATACGAGAAAGCTTCAGACGATTCTCTTTCATCATCCATTATTTCCCATGTAGAAGCTGCGTCATTATCAGTCCCATCATCAGGAGAAACCCCTCCATTATTGACAATTAAAATTCCACCTCCAGCTGGAGCTGTTCTTATTTGGTAAGTGGTGCCATCCCAACTATCAGCATATCTATCATAACAATTAATGTAATAAGTTGTGCCATCAACAATAGTAAAGGCACTATCAGTTACAAGACCTTGACCGTCACCATAAGTTCCGTTTCCTTGAGCCCAAAGAACAGCTCCTGTTCCGTTAGGACCATCTGTGATTTCTACCCACTTTTCTGTAGCAAAACTTCCTCCTGAAGTTGTAAGATACAAAGTTGTTTGCGCCATTCCTTGCCAGCTTAAAAGCAAAAGAAATGACATAAAAAATGTATTTTTTTTCATAGGATAAAATTTTATATTGATAATTTAGTTTAATTCGAATTATTAGATTGTTAAATCTATAATCAAATATAAACCATTCTATAAAGAAATAAGATGAGAATTAGACGAGTAGCTATTTAATGTAGTCTAATTATAAGAAAAAATTCTATTTACTCTAGGGGATATTGTTGTTAAAATCTCGTAAGGAATTGTCTCTAATTTTTCAGCCATTTCAACAATAGTGTTGTCCTTTCCGAAAACAACTACATTGTCGCCTGCCTTACATTCAATTCCTGTTACATCAAGCATTAGCATGTCCATACAAATGTTACCAATTATTGGAGCTTTTTTGCCATTAACCATCATACTCCAATTTCCGTTACTTAATCTTCGGTTTAAACCATCAGCATAACCTAATGGTATGGTGGCAATAGACAATTCTTTTGTTGCTTTACCAGCCCTTCCATAACCTACTGTATCTCCTTTAGGTATGGTTTTAAATTGAGAAATTTTAGAGGTTAACGTACTTACTGGCAATAAATTTTGTTGAGTCTCTTTATCAGATGAGAAACCATAAATACCAATTCCTAACCTTACCATATCAAATTGAGCATTATTAAAACGAACAATTCCATGAGAATTTAGGAGGTGCTTTAATATAGGGTAATCAAAAGTTGAGCAGAATTTTTTAGCAGATTGATGAAACAATTGTATTTGTTGATTAGTAAAATCATCAAATTGAGACTCATCTGCTGCAGAAAGATGTGAAAATACACTCTCTACAAAAACTAATGGGTGTGATTTTATTTCTTCAGCAACTTTTTCGAGGTCACGAATATTAAATCCCAAACGATTCATTCCAGTTTCTATTTTAATATTAATAGGATAGGGCTTAATTGGCAATAAATGTTGGTTGGTTTCAATATATTTTAAAAATACATTAAGTGATTTTAATGAGAAAATAACAGGATTTAACTGATGTTTAATTACTAAGTCAAAACTTTCAACTTCTGGGTTCATTACCATGATAGGTAAACCTATCCCAACATTTCTAAGTTCAGCTCCTTCAAAAGTATTTGCAACACCTAAATAATCAACATTGTTTTTCTCTAATAAGTTGGCAATCTCAAAAGTTCCCATACCATAAGAGTAAGCTTTAACCATTACCATTATTTTGGTTGAAGGCTGCAATAGCGACTTAAAGTAATTTAGATTCGATTCTAAATTCCTCATGTTGATTTCTAGGGTGGTATCGTAAATTAATTCTTTAATCGGGGCTTATTTTTTTGAGTGAGTATAAAAACATTTTCGGCATAGCGGTTCATAAGCTTCTGTTTCACCTAGCTCAACTAGTTTTTCATTTTCTGAAAACCGGAATGAATGATTTGCTAAATCGCCACATTTCATACAAATAGCATGAACTTTAGTAACATATTCAGCACAAGCCATGATTTTGGGCATAGGTCCAAAAGGCTTTCCTTTAAAATCCATATCTAAACCGGCAACAATAACTCTAACGCCACTATTTGCTAATTGATTGCATACATTAACTAATTCATCATCAAAAAATTGAGCTTCATCAATACCAACAACATCAACGTTATTTGCCAACAATAAAATATTTGAAGATGATGGCACTGGAGTTGAATGAATTTCATTAGCATCATGTGACACTACTTTTTCTTCATCATATCGAATATCAATCTCAGGTTTAAAAATTTCAACTTTTTGTTTTGCAAATTGAGCTCTCTTCATTCTCCTAATAAGTTCTTCTGTTTTACCTGAAAACATTGAGCCACAAACAACCTCTATCCATCCTTTTTTGTTTGTAGTGTTTATATTGTTTTCTAAAAACATGCTTTTATTAGTTGTTTAATTAAGTTTGTTAGAGCTAGATTTTGATTAACTTTATGGTTCATTATAAAACAATTCGAAGTTATGGAAATTCAAGAACTGCGCAAAGAATTTAACCAACTATTAGACAAGATTAATCAACACTCAGATAGATTTACAGACAAAGATTATTTTCCTTCGTTAGAAGCAAGCGTAATGCTATCAAAAATAAATAAACTGCAGGAATTGGCCGCTGTTTTGAAATTTGCAATTGAATTAAATGAGGAGCAGGCCAGCCATAAAAGAAGAAATTATCAACAAGAACAAAGAGAACTAAAGAAAGAAGCAATAATTGAAGAGTTAATTGAGGCACCAGAAGAAGTCCAGATTGAATTAATTGATGAGGCGATTAAAATAGAAGAAGAAAAGGAAGTTATTCCTGTTCAAGAAGCAGAAGAAGCTAAAAAATTGGAAGCTAAAGAAGTAAAAGAGAACGGTCAGAATTCGGTTAGTGATAAATTTTCTCAAACCCCTATTGCGTCATTAAAAGATGCTTTTTCATTAAATGATAGGTATTTGTTTGCCAACGAATTATTTAATAAAGACATGACGCTTTTTAATGAAGCCATAAAAACTTTAGATGCCTGTGAAAATGAAGTAATAGCTATGGGTAAATTAAATGAGTTTGGAGCCACCTATGATTGGGATTTGGAAAACGAGCACTTATTGATGCTTCAAAATAAAGTTCAACGAAGATTTTTATAGTTTTGAAAAAGCAGCTTGTAGGTTTAATTTTTTTAGTTTATGTTTTTTCGGTTGATTTAAATTCACAAAATATTGAATACGCCAGAGAGGTTATAGACACATTAACTTCATCTTATTTTTCGGGAAGAGGTGCTGTAAATAAAGGCGAAAAAAAAGCAGCAGATTATATTGCTAACGAATTTTTAAAAGTAGGGCTCAAACCTATTGCGCAGTCTTTTTTTCAGCCTTTCAATTATTCAATAAATACTTTTCCGAGCACTTTAAAAGTAAAGTTAGAGGATAAAGAATTAATCGCAGGAGTTGACTATTTAGTTGATCCTAAGTCCGTTAAAACGAAAGGTGTTTTTAACCTGGTTTATTATGATAAATCAACTATACCATCAAAAAAGAAGCTTTACAAATTAAAAAAACAAGGGTTTTTTAAGGATAAAATTATTGTTATTGATGATAAAGATGCAACTCAAAAAGAAGAGTTTACAATAATTAAAACTAATGGTATATTAGCTTCAGGTCTTGTTTTTTTAGAAGAAGCAAAGTTAACTCACCATCTTTCAACCATAGTTTCAGATTATGTTGTTTTAAAAGTCTTGAGGAATTCTTTTGACAAAACGGCAACTAAAATTTCAATAGAAATTGATCAAGAATTTATTCCAAACTATACCTCTCAAAATGTTATTGGTAAAATTGTTGGAGCTGAATTCCCGGACTCTATTATTGTTTTTAGTGCTCATTACGACCATTTAGGAAAAATGGGAAGTGAAGTTTATTTTCCTGGAGCTAACGATAATGCAAGCGGAATAGCAATGTTATTAAATTTAGCTTACTATTACTCATATAAAGAAGTTCCTAAAAAAACAATTGTATTTATGGCTTTTGGTGCCGAAGAAGCAGGAATTATTGGCTCTAAACACTTTGTAGAAAACCCAACTTTCTCATTGGCTAGCATTAATTTTATGATAAATGTTGACATAATGGGAACTGGAGACGAAGGAATTCAAGTGGTTAATGGTTCAGAATTCAAACCTCAGTTTGATAAGTTGGTTGAGATTAACTCTACTAATAATTATTTGAAGCAAGTAAAAATAAGAGGAAAAGCTGCTAATAGTGATCACTATTGGTTCGCAGAAAAAGGTGTGCCAGCAATATTTATATATACTTTGGGAGGAATAAAAGCTTACCATGATGTTTATGATGTTTCTAAAACTTTACCTCTTTCTAAATTTGAAGATTGTTTCAGGTTGCTTACTGATTTTGTAAATGAATTGTAATTACCTTTGCAGCTAAGATTTTTATTATGGCAAAAACTAAAACAGCAGAATCTACAAAAGCAATAATGACAGAATTGGTGCTACCTAATGACACCAATACCCTTGGAAATTTAATGGGAGGAAGATTGTTGCACTGGTTAGATATCTGTGCAGCAATATCAGCTCATCGTTGTTCTAATCGAATTGTTGTTACTGCTGCTGTTAATAATGTTTCTTTTTCTCATCCAATTAAATTAGGTGATATTATTACACTAGAAGCTAAAGTTTCAAGATGTTTTAATTCATCGATGGAAGTAGTGATTGATGTTTTTGTGGAAGACCATAGAACTGGAGCTAAAACAAAATGTAATGATGCTATTTATACTTTTGTTGCAGTTGATCAAATGGGAAGTCCTATAGAAGCTCCAGAAGTAATCCCAGAAACAGAAGAAGAAAAAAGCAGATATGAAGCAGCACTAAGAAGAAGACAGCTCAGCCTTATTTTAGCGGGTAAAATGAAACCAGAAGAGGCAACGGAATTAAAAAAGTTATTTAGTTAGTCTCTTTTTACTAAAAACCAGCTATTTAATAGGTTTTCTTTGTTATATAGCATTGTTTCTTGAGTTTCCCAGTTAATAACATTAGCCCCAGAACCTCTTACGATTGCTTGACCTGCAGCTGTATCCCATTCCATTGTTGGAGCGAAACGAGGATAACTATCAGCAGCTCCTTCAGCAACCATACACAATTTTAATGAACTACCTTTAGAAAGGATGTCTACTTCGTTATGTAATTCTTTTTGTTCGTTTATATAAGTTTCTGTTTCTTCACTCATGTGTGAACGACTGCCGACAACGATATAATTCTTTCTAGTTTGAGGCAAAGGTAATATTTGAGCATTTTGTAATAATTCTTCCAAACTTTTAACTTTTAACCTCATGTTTTCAGCTTTATAAGCTTTTTCATCTGAAAAATATAATTCACCAGTTACTGGAACATAAATCACCCCCATTGTTGATTCTTGGTTTTCAATAAGGGCAATGTTTACAGTAAATTCGCCATTTCTTTTTATAAACTCTTTAGTACCATCTAAAGGATCTACCATCCAAAATTGACTCCAATTTTTTCGTTCGTCATAAGGTATATTTTTCCCTTCTTCACTTAAAACAGGAATAGAAGTACATTCTAATAATTCAACTATTTTTAAATGAGCTCTTTTATCAGCCTCAGTTAAAGGTGACTTATCGTCTTTGTGCTCGATTGCAAAATCAGAGTTGTATACATCTAATATTTCTTTTCCTCCAGCTAGCGCTGCGTTAATTGCATTTAATAATAAGTCTTTTCTATCCATTATTTTTTTCTTTTTCAATTCCAAAATCATATTTATACCAAACTCTTTCGTGAAAATAATAAAGTATCATTTTAGTAATAACCTCTATTCCTCCAACTTTTAAACCTATTAATGGGTTTCCAGAAATTAACCAAGCCAAAAGCATGGTGTCAATAGTTCCAATTACTCTCCATGAAATAGTTTTTAAAAGGTGTCTTTTTCTTGACATTTTAGCTCCGTGCGTTTTTTTAGAATAACCATATTTAAACCATGCGCGTTCATGTAAAAAATATAAAACCATTTTTGTAAGAACTTCTGTACCCCCTATTGATAGACCAACTAAAGGATCTCCAGAAACAATCCAACCAATAATCATGGTGTCAATTGTACCAACTATACGCCATGTCATGGTTTTAGCAAGATGCCTTTTTATTAAAAAGTCTTCTGACATTAATTAAAATAGTTTTTTAGTGTTGGTTCATCAACTAATACGGATAACTCATTTAAAACGTTGTTAGCTAATCTACTCGCTCCAAATCGGAATAAATGATTGTCAAACCATTCTTGCCCAACTGTTTTGTCAATTAATTTTAAATAATTAATTGCTGTTTCAATATCAGAAATACCACCGGCAGGTTTCATTCCTATTTTTTTACTGGTTGCCTTATTAAAATCTTTTATAGCATTAAGCATTACATAAACAGATTTGTACGTAGCTCCTTCACTAATCTTACCTGTTGAGGTTTTAATAAAATCAGCTCCGGCATACATTGCTAAATCGCTTGCAATTCTTATGTTTTTTAGACTTTGCAATTCACCACTTTCAATAATTACTTTGAGGTGAATTTCTCCACAACATTTTTTAATAGCAACAATTTCATCAAACACTTCTTGATACTTCCCCTCTAAAAGTTTTCCTCTAGAAATAACCATATCAATTTCTGTAGCCCCTTCATTTATTGCCCATTCAATTTCTTTAAGTTTAATATCAAGACTTGATTGTCCTGAAGGGAAAGCTCCCGCTACACAAGCTGTGTTAATTTTGGTGCCCTTTAGTTTTTGACTAACTAGTTTAGCAAAAGTTGGATAAACACAAATTGCAGCAACATTAGGTATTTTGTTATACTTTTCTAACCCTAAAACCTTATTACACATGCCTTCTATTTTTAAGGTTGTATCAGCACCTTCTAATGAAGTTAAATCTATTAGGTTTAAAATTAAGGCTAATTCATTTTTTTTATCAGAAATAGGGCTAGTAGAAACTAAAACTTGCTGAATTGATTCATTAATTTCAGAATCAAACGTATAGTTTGGGTTTAAACTAGGAATATCTTTTATGTTTGCAAAAGGAATCATTTAACTCCGTTGTTTTAATTATTAAATTTGTTATTGATATGCAAAATAATTCAAATAATATACATCCTGTTTTTCATAGGATATTACAAAGAAAAGATAAAGAAGCGTTACTTCAACAAAAATCTATTGTAATTTGGTTTACTGGTCTTTCAGGGTCTGGTAAAACCACAATTGCTATTGGGTTAGAAAGGGAGCTTAACAAAAAAAGGATTTTAACTCAAATTTTAGATGGGGATAATGTAAGAACAGGAATCAATAATAATCTTGGCTTTAGCGAAGAAGACAGGACGGAAAACATTAGAAGGATAGCTGAGGTATCGAAATTGTTCTTAAACGCTGGAATAGTTACAATAAATTGCTTTGTAAGCCCTACAGTTGAAATTAGAGAAAAGGCAAAACAGATTATAGGAGAGGAAGATTTTTTAGAGATTTTTGTTAACACACCTTTTGAGGTTTGCGAACAAAGAGATGTGAAAGGGTTATATAAAAAAGCAAGAGCAGGAGAAATTAAAAACTTTACAGGACTAGATGCTCCTTTTGAAGCACCAACTAATCCTTTTTTAGATTTAAAAACAGAAGGGAAAACGGTAGATGAAACTATAGATGAGGTTGTTGCTAAAATATTACCTATTTTATCAGTTTGATGTACAAAAAAATAACGTTTTGTTTTTTATTCTTCACGAGTGTATTTTTTGCAAAAGCTGAAAAAACACAATTTAGTTTTCAAGATACTATTTTCGCTGAAAACAAAGAATTAATTAATGCTGGCGACTCCATTCAGCCTAATAAAAAAGCAGAACGAAAACATGTAAGAGTAAAAGCCATAATATTCACAATATTAACCGGACCTCTTGGAGGACATCGTGTTTATTTAAGAACAAGACCAGGTGCTCCAATAATATATGCTGTTACTTTAGGTGGTTTTGGAATACTACCATTAGTTGATTTAGCCCATCTTATTTTTAAAAAGGATATTTCTTCTTTCGAAGAAAATCCTAAAATTATGATGTGGACTAAATAATTACTCTACAGTTACTGATTTTGCTAAATTTCTTGGTTGATCAACATTACAACCTCTCATTACTGCAATATGATAAGAAAGTAATTGCAAAGGAATAGAAGTTAATAAAGGACTTAATGCATCTTCTGTTTCAGGAACCTCAATAACATGGTCTGCAATGGCTTTAACAGCGGTATCTCCTTCAGTAACTATTGCAATTATTTTTCCATTTCTAGCTTTTACCTCTTCAATATTGCTAACTACTTTTTCATAGTTACCGTGTTTCGTAGCAATAACTACAACAGGCATTTCTTCATCGATTAAAGCTATTGGTCCGTGTTTCATTTCTGCTGCAGGGTAACCTTCAGCATGAATGTAAGAGATTTCTTTTAATTTAAGAGCTCCTTCTAAGGCTACAGGGAAGTTATAGCCTCTACCCAAGTATAAGAAGTTGCGAGCGTCTTTATAAATATCAGAAATATATTTTATTGTTTTATCAGACTCAAGCATGTGAGCTACTTTGTTTGGGATGTTATCTAATTCCACTAACAATTCTCTAAATCTAGATTCTGATAATGTTCCTTTTTTATGGGCAATTGATAATGCCATTAAAGACAAAACGGTTACTTGAGCAGTAAATGCTTTTGTAGAAGCTACTCCAATTTCTGGACCAGCATGAGTGTAAGACCCTGCATGAGTTTCTCTAGAGATGGTTGAACCTACAACATTACAAATACCAATTATTGTAGCGCCTTTTTCTTTTGCTAATTTAATTGCCGCTAAAGTATCAGCAGTTTCTCCTGACTGAGAAATTGCTATTACTACATCGTTTTCATTTATAATGGGATTTCGATATCTAAATTCAGACGCATATTCAACTTCAACAGGAATTCTTGCTAGGTCTTCAAATAAATATTCGCCAACTAAGCCAGCATGCCACGAAGTACCGCAAGCAACAATAATAATTCGCTGAGCATTAATTATTTTTTGTTCGTATTCTCTAATTCCACCAAGAGAAATAATTCCTTTATTTAAATCTATTCTTCCTCTCATACTATTACGTATAGATTGAGGTTGTTCATAGATTTCTTTTATCATGAAATGATCGTAACCACCTTTTTCAATGGCCTCGAGTTGCATTTCTAATTCTTGAATATATGGTGTTTTTTGTTGATTTTTTATGTTTAATAAACGAAGATCTTCTCCTCTTTGCATAATAGCAATCTCTTCATCATTAAGGTAAACTACATTTCTTGTGTATTCAACAATTGGTGTAGCGTCTGAAGCGATAAAAAATTCATCTTTTTCTCCTAATCCAATAACTAACGGGCTACTTTTTTTAGCTGCAATTAATAAATCAGGATTTTCTTTAGACATGATTACGATTGCATAAGCACCGATCACTTCGTTTAAAGCAATTCTTACAGCTTCTTCCAAATCAACATTAGTTTTTTCCTGAATATCTTCTATTAAGTGAATTAAAACTTCTGTATCTGTATCACTTTCAAAGACATGCCCTCTAGAAATCATTTCTGCTTTTAAAGAGGCGTAGTTTTCAATAATTCCGTTATGGATAATTGCTAATTTATTTGATCCAGAATAATGAGGATGAGCATTTTTATCATTGGGAGCACCATGTGTTGCCCACCTAGTATGACCAATGCCGACACTACCACTAACATCCTTTCCGTTAGCAAAATTCTCTAACTCAACAACTTTACCTTGCTTTTTATAAAGATGTATTTCATTGTTGCTTAACAATGCTACACCAGAACTGTCATAACCTCTGTATTCAAGACGTTGAAGTCCTTTTATTAAAATAGGATAAGCTTGCTTATCTCCAATGTATGCAACTATTCCACACATAGTTATTAAGGTTTAGAATAAGTAATATTTAATTTCATTTTTGAAGTTGGGTGTATAGCAGAATTTAACACCGAGCGGTTAGCAGAAACAGCAGACCCTGTTGCAATTAAGTATAATCCATAATCTTCTTCAGTTCCAGTAATTATTCGTTGAATATGCCGAGCAATATTAAAACTATAAGTTTTATTTTCAGCATCAAGTGTGCCACCAAAATAATCAGTTCCTTCAAAATTATCAATAAGAAAGACTGCATCACCAGATTCATTAATACCAGTTAATGCTAACGTTTGAATTGCTTGAAGTGTAGCGTTAGAATTATCTTTCAATGGGAAAACTATTTCTGCTTTATTAATGATAATATTTTCAATTTTTGCAAGATCTTTTATGTTTGGGATTTCAATTTTAGTTTTTACCCCTCCCATAGATTGAACATAGGTTAAGGTTGAGTCTAAATCAATAGTATTATTTATATGTTTTTCAACATCAGTTCCAGCATAATTATGATCAAATCGGTTGAACTTTTTGCTTTCGGAGTTCATAATAAAACTATAAGAAGTAGTGTCAGAATCATTATGGTAATACAATGTTACAGTTGACAAAGATGAATTAACATCGAAGGATACAATAGCTCCTTTCCCTTTTTGCAATGTTGAAGATGTTACTGATGAAGAAGGTGAAATATAAAGTCCTTTAAAAATAGATTTAAAAGCGTCGTTGTTAGATATTGTTTGACCATCATCTCCTGCATTAAGAATAGTTTGGCCAATTGCATCATTCAATCTTATTCTTAAGTGAGGATCAAATGAAGTAGTATCTTGATTATTAATGACTTTAACCGGAGTTGTGATATATAAGGTGTCATTAAAATTCCCAATAGGAGTTGGGTTGTAATTAATATCTTGAGCAGAATTATATTCATCACCAGAAATTTCTTCAGTGAGTTCATAAACATTAATATCCATTGGAGTGAATAATTCACCGTAAAAGTCTAAAGGACTTTTATACTTTAATGAAAGAACAATAGAGTCAATTATTGCATTATTTCCAAAATTTACATTTGCACCAGAAAGGGTTAGTTCAGAATAGAATGACGCACTACTTAAACCAAAAATAGAATCATTATAAATACCTAAAAGATTAGAGCTTACATTAAAAGTATTGATGGAATCATCTCTTAAAACTTTAGTTGAAATAGATAAGGTATCAGTAAAACTAACAATTAAATTTTCTGAATTAAACTCAGGGTATAATTCCCCATCCTTTTTACATGAAAATAAGGTCGTAAAAAAGATAACGGAAAGCATTAATGCTTTCCGTTTAGTATAAATACGAATAAGAATGTTGTTCATTTTTTAATTGTGTATTACTTCTACAGACTCTAAGATCTCATCATAAAAATTAGAGTGATCATCTACGAAACAATCTTTGTCTTGACAATCAAATTTAGGCTTTTCAGTCTTATCAAAAGCCGCTTGTAAATCTGGATGAATGTTTTCGCTTGCTTTAACAATAGCATCTGAAGCGTTAATTGCAGCTATATTTAAGTCAACAAAAGATGTTTTTTTATAATCAGCAATAGCATCTTCATTAATACCTTCCATTAAAGCTTTGTTAGCAAATTCAGGATTAAGTGGGTTTTCAAATTCATTGTCATATAAAGAAAAAACAACTTTTGAATTTTCAAAAATAGGATCTTTGCTATATGATGTTTTAATATACAAAGGAACTAAACTAGTCATCCACCCGTGGCAATGGATAATATCTGGAACCCAACCAAGTTTTTTAACAGTTTCTAAAACACCTCTTGCAAAGAAAATTGCTCTTTCATCGTTATCATCAAAAAACTTACCAGTTTCTTTGTCATGAAAAACAGCTTTTCGTTGAAAAAAGTCTTCGCTATCAATAAAATAAACCTGCATTCTTGCTGGCTGAATTGAGCCAACTTTAATAATTAAAGGGTGGTCGTTATCATTAATGATTAAATTCATTCCTGATAAACGGATAACTTCATGCAATTGATTTCTACGTTCATTAATACAGCCAAATTTTGGCATAAACGTTCTAATTTCTTTACCTGCTTCTTGTATTCCTTGGGGTAAGTGACGGCCGATTAGTGATAATTCTGTTTCTTCTAAATAAGGGGTAATTTCTTGGGAAATAAATAAAATTTTCTTCTTCTTCATATAACAGTTTATAGAAATGAGTTGCAAAAGTACGATATTTTCAGCTGTAAGTCAAGTTTTAAATAGAGGTTAGATGTGTTAAAAATCTATAATTACATTATTAATTATTTATTTTGCGGAAAAATTGAACTAATAAATAGATGTTAATCTTTGAAAGTGTAAGCAGCTTGCAGCAATATTTGCAAGAAAACGCAAACAAATCTATCGGATTTGTACCAACAATGGGAGCCTTGCATAATGGGCACTTATCATTGATTGATGCATCTCAAAAAAAATGTGACTTAACTGTTTGTAGCATTTTTGTTAATCCCACTCAATTTAACAAAAAAGAAGACTTAGAAAAATACCCTCGCAACGTTGAGCAAGACTTAAGGTTATTGGAACAGCAAAGATGTGATGTTGTTTTTTTGCCAACAGTTGAGGAAATGTATGATGATTATACATTTAAAGAATTCGATTTTGGCGCTTTAGGAAATGTAATGGAAGGAGAACACCGACCGGGTCATTTTAATGGTGTTGCAAATGTGATCCAACGATTTTTCGAAATTATTAATCCTACTTATGCATTTTTTGGAGAAAAAGATTTTCAGCAACTAGCAATAGTAAAGGCATTAGTAAATCAAATAGATAGTCCAACAAAAATTATTGGGTGTCCTATTTTGAGAGAGAAAACAGGGCTTGCAATGAGCTCAAGAAATGAAAGGCTTAGTAAAGAAGAAAGAGATGAGGCTAAAATTATTTTTGAATTGCTTTCAAACATAAAGCATAATTATTCCAGAGGTTCTGTGGAAGAAATGAAAACCTATTTTGCTAATAATTTAGCGAAGTCAAACAAGTTTCAGTTGGAGTATTTTGACATTGCTGACGGTAATACACTTCAGCCTTTATCAGATTGGAGTCAATCTGATTATTGTGTGGCATTTACAGCGGTGAATATGGGTAATGTAAGGTTGATAGATAATATCACAATATTTAATTAATTTTGCTTCCAATTATGCAAGTACAAGTAGTAAAATCTAAAATTCACAGGGTTAGAGTAACCGAAGCTGATTTAAATTATATTGGCAGCATTACCATTGATGAAGATTTAATGGAAGGCGCTAATATTATTGAGGGTGAAAAAGTTCAAATTGTTAATATTAACAATGGCGAACGATTGGAAACATATACGATTAAAGGGCCTAGAGGATCAGGAGAAATATGCCTTAATGGACCTGCTGCTCGTAAAGTTGCAGTTAACGATATCATTATTATTATCTCTTATGGAATTATGGATTTTGAAGAAGCAAAATCATTTAAACCAACATTGATTTTCCCTGATGAAACTACCAATAAATTAAAATAATTACTTTTTGAAAAAAGGACTTATAGCCGCTCTTAAAATTATTATTCCTTTAGGAATAGGAGTGTATCTTACTTGGTTTTTTATTTCGAATCTTACTGATGTTGAACTACAGAATTTAAAAAACGCTTTTTTAAAAGCTGATTATAGATTTATTTTTATAGGTATTATAATTATGCTATTAAGCCATATGAGTAGGGCTTATCGCTGGAAATATTTACTAGCTCCATTAGGACATACTCCAAACTTTTGGAAAATGTACCACAGTGTAATGATTGGATATTTAATAAACCTTACTATTCCTAGATCTGGAGAGGTTGCAAGAGCAGGTTATTATGCTAAATTTCAAAAGAAAGCACCTTTCGAGAAAGTATTTGGAACTATAATAGTTGAGCGAATAATTGATGTTATTATGCTTGGTATTGTAATGGGGATAACATTATATTTTCAAAAAGATGTTGAAGCTTTTAATTCGATTAAAAATACCGGAAATTCTGGAGGAGGAATTCCTACTTGGGGCTATTTTCTAGCTGCTTTGCTTATTGTTGTTGGATTTGTTTTAATTATGAGTGTTCCTAAAATTAAATTAAAAGTTAGGGAAATTTTAAGAGGGTTGTATGAAGGAGTCTCAACTATTCTTCAACTTAAACAACGAACAGCTTATGTTTTACATACTATTTTTATTTGGGTTTGTTATGTTTTAATGCTTTGGGTGTGCTCATTTGCCTTGCCAGAAACTGCAAACTTGAGTATAAATGCTGTTTTTGCTGCTTTTGTTGTAGGTGGGATTGCCATTTCTGCTACTCCAGGAGGTATTGGTTTATATCCATTAATGGTGGCTGCAGTTCTTTCAAATCTATACAACATAGAAAATGCTGAATCGTTTAGTATGCTTGCTTGGACCTCACTTACGGCATTTACTATTTTAGCAGGATTAGTTTCGCTTGTGGCTTTACCGTTTATTAGTAAAAAACAAGCTGCCCTTTCTGAATAAGAAAACACAATTTTTTTTGATTATTTTTTGAAAAGCTGAAAATATCAGCAATCTCATTTTATACTCGTTTCCTTAAAAATAAATACTTTAGCACAAAAAAAGAAAATGTCTCACTTATCTAGCGTTACCAATAAAATAGTTGATTTAAACCAACTTTTAATACAAGTTGAAAACTGGAAAAAAACTAACCAAAAAGTAGTATTTACAAATGGGTGTTTCGATATTTTGCATAGAGGACATGTTGAGTACTTGGCTCAAGCGGCTGATTTTGGAAGTAAATTAATTATTGGGGTTAACTCTGATGCTTCTGTAAAACGACAAGGAAAAGGAGACTCAAGACCTTTGCAAGATGAATATTCTAGAACTTTATTAATTGCAGCGTTAGATTTTGTTGCTGCAGTTGTTGTGTTTGATGATGATACCCCTTTCGATTTAATAAACCAATTACAACCAAACGTATTAATTAAAGGAGGCGATTACGATCCAAAATGTACAGACAAAACTGACAAAAAATACATTGTAGGTTCTGATGTAGTTTTAAATAATGGTGGTGCTGTTGAGGTTATCCAATTTGTACCAGGGTATTCTACTTCAAAAATTGAGGAGAAGTTAAAAAGAAGTTAGATATTTTACTTTATCAGATTAAATATTTTAGATTTTAATCTAACGGCTTTTAAAACCTTTTAATGAACTCTATAGTTATGGCAAATTGGCTTAATCCTTCAGGGCGCAACTTCCTAGCAATTAAAGGAAATCCAGTAGATATTTCTATTGCTGATTTATTATTAATCCGATAATTCACAAAAACATTGGTATTTAAAGTAAGGCCTTTGCTATCTTTAATCTCAACTATTTTTTTTTCTGCATTTGTATACTCATCATTTTTTAAGTGATAAATAGGAAGCAAGCTATAGGTAAACGAAAAATTTTTCATTCTGACTTTAGGGATGTGGTGATAAGAAATTCTCAACAATAGATCTCCCGCACGTTTAAATTTATTTGTAATGGGATATTTAGCTCCTAATTCTTCTTTTGAAAAATTCCCAATCATAAATGTATTTGAGTTCTGAATAAAGGGTTGTTGCCACCCTAGGGGCTTACCAATCTAACCGCTAATACCACTTGGCCGCATTTAAACACGACTTTCTACTTTTATTAGGTTGAAGTAAAAACGCAAATACCGATAGAAAACAGTTAAAACCCTGTACGGTAATCGTGAATTTGGATTAAAGAAATGAAAGAGAATTTAATGTATATTTAAATATCAAAATTAAAACCGAATAAAATAGATCCTGTTAATTTGCTATTACCTATGTTTCTAAATTCGTCATTCCATCCTCCCGCTTTTCTTGAAATTTCGCTTTCTGAAACATTTATATATTGATTTATATGTGACCTAGAAGTTAAAGTTGGACGTATGAAAAAGTTTACTCGATGGTTTAAATAATGATGAAGCCCAATTGAGTTCTTAAAAAACCCACCTACAGTACCAGAACCAGTTTCGGTTTTAAACATGTTAGTAGTTACATTGTTACCAAACATACCAAAGCTAATATTATATTTGATGAAAAAATTTCCACGATTAGATAAATAAGCTTTTGCAGAAATCCCAAACAAAGTAAAACTCCAAAATTTGTAAGATCTTACTCCATTAATATTTTTTCGAACCCCAGTTCCAGCTCTATACTTTGAACCCGTATTTATTTCAGGATAGTAATTATAATCAAATACTAAATTGCCAGCATCAATTCGCTTTGTAAAACTTTTTGTATAAGCAAAAATAAATTCTAGGTTTGTAAATCCCTTACGTGATCTTCTTATTGGTATTCCAATTTCATAATTGATACCATTAGATGTTACATCTATAAAAGGGTTATATCCAATTGAAAGATTAAAATAATTAGATGTTTGTATAATTTTCATTTCTTTATGAATTTTCCTTCCACCTATTTGCCTTGCCTCTTTAGTTTGAGGTCTAACTAATAATTTCCCTACAATCTTATTTTCTAATTTTCCCTGTTTATTTTCAACTATATCGGTTAAATAGTAATAAGAAGTTCGGGATGGTGTTTTTCTTTGAGTCAGGGTCCTGTATGCTCCTTTTAATAATTCATCAAGTGATATTTCTGTTTTATCATCATTTATTGAAATTATTTTTTCACCTTCTTCTTTCGATAAATCTTTAAACCAAATATTATTATTGATTAAAGTATTAACTACTTTTTGAGCATATCTTGGTCCATTTTTTTGCACATTATTATTTGATATAAAATTTAATGGTACCATATCAATATATTCTACAGGAATTTTTAAACTGTCGTATTTAGCGTTTAAATTATTTTTATTTTCTGAATTTTCAAACCAATACTCTTGAGCGTATGATGTAAGGTTCTTTCTTTCAATGTTTATTCTAAAAATAAATAATTTACCGTCTATTTTTACCAAAAAATAAGTGTTTAACATTAGCGCAACACCAACTTCATCTACTGTTCTATCATATGCAAAATCTTCGTTTTTATTTATGCCTTTTTTATGTATAATCTTATCCGAAAATGCATTTAACTTATCAATATCAAACCCTCCATCCTCATTTCTTCCTAGTAATTCTGCAAGTGTGCTTTTAGCATTTAAATTGTTAATAACATACTTACTCAAATACTTTTGCTTATTTGGCCCACCTGTGTAAAACTTCATCGACTTGTAATTGTCATCTTCTTTATTTTCTTCAATTATTAATGATTTTTCGTTAACTAAAATGCCATTATAATTTGCCAGCTCCATTTGTATTCTATTTCCAACACCATGATCAAAAAAATCACCACCATCCATATCTACTAAAGTTAAATAAGGCATAATAAGTTTATCAGATAAATCTTTTGTATAAAAATTTAATTCTGAGTTTACATCATTAATAGAATCGCTTTGAGCGAATAGACTATAAAATGAAAAAATTAAAGTTGTAAGAAAAATATATTTCATATCGTATTTAATTATCGCAAGATATTAAAATAATGAGAATTCTATTTTAAAGAAATAAAGACATTAGAAAGTAGGGTTCTGTAATGACTTTAATTAAAACCCTGTAACGAATCCTGTACCAAAAAGAAACCCCACAAAAGAACACTACTGTTTTTGCGGGGTTTTCGTTTTCTTAATGTTGCCCGACTAGGACAACAAAAATTTTTTCTTGAACATATTGTACTCCAAGAATAGCATCATAAGACCCTAAACTTGTCTGATAGGCCATTGGCATTGAGTTACCTTTATATTTATTATTCGCATCATTAAACGGTATTTTTCCCCCTGCGATAATTCCGAATGATTTTGATAATTTTTGAGACATTGAAAGACTTAGGTCTGAAAAGCCAAATACTTGATTAAGCTCACCGAAACGATATTGCCCATCCATTTTTATTGAAAAACTCAACTGCTTATTAATTTGTCTAGAATAAGCAAGGTATGAATTAAATATCCATACGTTATACCTAGTATTGCCAATAGATATTCCTGTTTTAATATTGTTGCTAAAAGGTTCTATTGTAGCAGTATTTATCAAATTTTGTTCTACATTGTTTTGTTTTATTCCGTCTATACTACAAAAACCAGCATCGCTGCATCCTTGTGCAAAAAAACTATTTGCATAAAAAGTAATAAGAATAAAGGAAGCTATAGAAAAAGTCTTCATGTAAATGAAAAATTAAATTACTTATACCAACCAGAATACATCACATAACTGTCAGCAATTCGGTTAATTTCTCCTTCTAATAAATCTTTACCAACTTCTTTAATTTTTTTAGCAGGGTTACCAGCATAAACACAACCACTTTCTATGTGTGTTCCTTTGGTTACAACAGCTCCAGCACCAACTATCGAGTTGCTTTCAATAACTACATCGTCCATAACAATTGCCCCCATACCAATTAATACATTATCGTGTATGGTACAACCATGCACCAAAGCATTGTGCCCAATAGAAACATTGTTGCCAATTGTAGTTGGTGATTTTTGGTAAGTAGCATGTATTACAGCTCCATCTTGCACATTTACTTTATTTCCCATTTTAATATAGTGAACATCGCCACGTATTACAGCATTAAACCAAATACTGCAATTATCGCCCATTTTTATATCGCCAGTTAGGGTTGCGTTTTCTGCTATAAAGCAATCATTGCCAAACTCAGGAGTTATTCCGTTTACTGTTTTTATTAAAGCCATTTTATTCTTTGTTTTTACTGTCTATTGTTATGGTTACGGGGCCATCGTTAATTAATGCCACTTTCATGTCGGCACCAAATTCGCCAGTTTGTATAGGTTTGCCTAAATCTATTTCCAGCTGTTGTATAAACTGTTCGTATAAAGGTATTGCTAAATCGGGTTTTGCGGCCTTAATAAAAGAGGGTCTGTTTCCTTTTTTTGTGCTAGCGTGCAAAGTAAACTGACTAATTAATAAAATTTCGCCACCAACATCACTAACAGATAAATTCATATTTTCATTATCATCGCCAAATATGCGTAAACGAGTTATTTTTCCACTCATCCAAGCAATATCTTCTTGTGTGTCTGTTTCTTCAAACCCTATCAATACCAATAAGCCAGCATTAATTTTTCCTGTAACAATTTTATTAACTGTGACAGAAGCTTCAGATACTCTTTGGATGACAACTTTCATAATTAATACCCTTTATCTCGATAATTTTCTTCCTCATCATCAGTATACATACTAATATAGTTGTTGTATCTGAACTCTTCAATTTCTCCAGTAGAAACAGCAGCTTTAATAGCACATTTTGGTTCGTTAATGTGCTGGCAATTATTAAAATGACATTCGTTTAATAACGCTCTCATCTCTAAAAAGTAATGAGAGAGTTCATTTTTATCAAAATCAATCAAACCAAACGCTTTAACACCAGGGGTATCAATAATGAATCCACCAAAATTAAGCTCGTACATTTCTGCAAAAGTGGTGGTGTGTTTTCCTTGTGAGTGAGACTCTGAAATTTCAGAAGTTTTTAATTTCAGTTTAGGTTCAATACAGTTTAATAAAGTCGATTTCCCTACTCCCGAATGTCCTGAAACTACAGAAGTTTTATCTTTCATTATTGTTTTTAGTTCTTCAATATTAGCTTCTTTTAATGCAGAAATAGCAACACATTTATAGCCAATTTTGGTATATATAGCCATCAACTTAGTAAGTTTTTCTTTTTCTGCTTCGGTATAGATGTCTATTTTATTAAAAACAATAATAGTAGGGATATGGTAAGCCTCTGCGGTAATTAAAAAACGGTCGATAAAACCAGTATAAGTTGTAGGGTGGCTTAGCGTAACAATTAACAAAGCTTGGTCGATGTTGGCAGCAATAATGTGCGAACGTTTAGAAAGGTTAACCGATTTTCTGATGACGTAATTTTTCCTGTCTTGAATATCGGTAATTACATAATTCTCTTCCGTTTCTTTTAATGTTACAATGTCTCCAACAGCAACAGGGTTGGTTGTTTTAATTCCTTTTATCCTAAATTTACCTTGAATTCGGGCGTCAACTTGCTTTTCATTTTCTAAACGAACTGAGTACCAACTTCCGGTAGATTTTATAACGATTCCTTGCAATGTATAATTTTAAAAAATCAAAGTTAAAGAATTAAATGCTTTAAGCTAAAATTGGTACTTTCGTATTACAATAATAAAGCATTTAATATGTCAATAGAAGTAAAAAATGTTACAAAAATTTATGGCGAGCAAAAAGCCTTAAACGATGTTTCATTTGAAATTGGAGGTGGTGAAATTGTTGGTTTTTTAGGTCCAAATGGAGCAGGGAAATCCACAATGATGAAAATCATAACTTGTTTTATTCCGCAAACTAGTGGAATAATTAAAGTTTGTGGTTATGATGTAACAGAAGATCCAATTGATGTAAAACGAAATGTAGGGTATTTACCAGAACATAATCCTCTTTATTTAGACATGTATGTTAAAGAATATCTAGATTTTGTTGGAGGAGTTTATAAAATTGACAACAGAAGAGCTCGTGTAAAAGAAATGGTTGATATGGTTGGATTAGGCTTGGAGCAAAACAAAAAAATAGGAGCTTTATCTAAAGGGTATAGACAAAGAGTGGGATTAGCCCAAGCAATGATACACAATCCAAAAGTGTTGATATTAGATGAACCTACTACAGGCTTAGATCCAAATCAACTAGAAGAGATAAGAAATCTAATAAAAGAGATAGGGAAAGAAAAAACAATTATGCTTTCGACTCATATTATGCAAGAGGTTGAAGCAATTTGTGATAAAACAATTATTGTAAATAAAGGTGTAATTGTAGCCAACGAAACCACAAAAGAATTACAACAACGAAACAAACAAGGTATTGTTGTTACTGTAGAATTTGATAAACCGATAGATAATAAACAATTAGAAAAAATTGAAGGAGTAACAAAAATTGCTCAAAAATCTGAGACTGTTTTGGTGATGGAAATAAAAGCAGATAATGTAAGAAACAACATTTTTCAATTTGCAATGAAACATGATTTAACTGTTTTAACAATGCAAAAAGAAACCCAATCGTTAGAGAATGTTTTCAAATCATTAACAAAATAAAAAATTATAGAATTAACGATAAGTAAAATAAAAATTCCTTTATTTTGTTGTCGAATTAAATGTGGAATGATTTGGCTGCTTGCGACCACAGAAAAAAAAGCTAAAATTGTATTTTTCTAATTGCTCTCGGCCGACATTTCGTTTTAACAACTAAAAAAACAATATAAAATGTCGTATTTATTTACCTCAGAATCAGTGTCAGAAGGGCACCCAGATAAAGTAGCTGATCAAATTTCAGATGCATTAATCGATAACTTTTTAGCTTTTGATCCAGAATCGAAAGTAGCTTGCGAAACTTTAGTAACAACAGGTCAAGTTGTTTTAGCCGGAGAGGTTAAATCAAAAACTTACTTAGATGTTCAAAAAATAGCAAGAGAAGTAATTAATAAGATTGGCTATACTAAAAGTGAGTATATGTTTGATGGTAACTCTTGTGGTGTGTTTTCTGCAATTCACGAGCAATCACCAGATATAAACCAGGGTGTAGAGCGTAAAAAGAAAGAAGATCAAGGAGCTGGAGACCAGGGAATGATGTTTGGTTATGCAACTAACGAAACAGAAAATTATATGCCTTTGGCACTTCAAATTTCTCACATGTTACTAAAAGAGTTAGCAGTATTGAGAAGAGAAGGAAAAGAAATTAACTATTTACGTCCAGATGCAAAATCTCAAGTAACAATAGAATACGATGATGATAATACGCCAATTAGAATTGATGCTATTGTTGTTTCTACTCAACACGATGATTTTGATACGGAAGCTAAAATGCTGAAAAAGATTAAAGAAGATGTAATCAACATATTAATTCCAAGAGTAAAAAAACAATTGCCAAAAAATATTCAGGCACTATTTAATGATAAAATTAAATATCATGTCAACCCAACAGGAATATTTGTAATTGGTGGGCCTCACGGTGATACAGGTTTAACAGGAAGAAAAATTATTGTTGATACTTATGGAGGAAAAGGTGCTCACGGTGGTGGTGCATTTTCTGGAAAAGATCCAAGTAAAGTTGACCGTTCTGCTGCTTATGCTACACGTCATATCGCTAAAAATTTAGTTGCAGCAGGTTTGTGTGATGAGGTTTTAGTTCAAGTTGCTTATGCAATTGGAGTTGCTCAACCGATGGGTATTTTTATCGACACCTATGGTACTTCTAAAGTAAAATTAACTGATGGACAAATTGCTAAAAAAGTAGAAAAGCTTTTTGATATGCGTCCTTATGCAATTGAAACTAGATTTAAATTAAGAACTCCTATTTACTCAGAAACTGCTGCATATGGTCACATGGGAAGAACTTGTGAAACAGTTGAAAAACAATTTACAGATGGTTCTGGAAAAGTGAAAAAAATAAAAGTTAAATTATTTCCATGGGAAGAATTAGACTATGTAGCTAAAGTTAAAAAAACATTTAACCTATAGAATATGAAATAGATACAAGCGTTTAATGTTAGTTGTTTTTTGTCCCTTTTATCGAGAAAAAGAACCGTTAACATAACGATAATAAAAAAAATTAACAATGGAATAATTTTTTTTGTAACTTGGCATCCAAAATCATTTATTATTAAATTAAATAAGATAGATAACAAACAATTAAACTCTATGAAAAAGTTATTTGCACTATTAACAATTACAGGCTTTTTAAGCTTCGGAATGTTAAACACAGTTTATGCACAAGATGAAACTGCTACAGAAGAAGTAGTTGCTGAAGGCGAAGAAGTAATGGAAGAAGCTCCAGCAGAAGAAGTAGTTGAAGATGCTGCTCCAATTGAAGAGCCAGCAGCAATGGAAGAAGAAGTTGCTCCTGCTGCAGACGAATCTTTTACTCAAATTATCAAACAAAAATTTATTGAAGGTGGTCCTGGATTTATGGGGATTGTATTAGTTTGTTTGATTTTAGGTTTAGCAATTGTTATTGAAAGAATTATATACTTAAACATGTCAACAACTAACACTAACAAGTTATTATCTGGTATTGAATCAGCTTTAGCTTCGGGTGGTGTTGATGCTGCTAAAGAAGTTTGTAGAAATACAAAAGGTCCTGTTGCTAGTATCTTTTACCAAGGTTTAGACAGAAGTCATGAAGGAATTGACATGGTTGAAAAATCAGTAGTTTCTTATGGTGGTGTTCAAATGGGATTATTAGAGAAAGGAATTTCTTGGATTTCGTTATTCATTGCTTTGGCTCCTATGCTTGGATTTATGGGGACAGTAATTGGTATGATTGGAGCTTTTGATGCGATTGCAGCAGCGGGAGATATTTCTCCAGCAGTAGTTGCAGATGGTATTAAAGTAGCCTTGTTAACAACTGTATTTGGTTTGATTGTTGCAATTATTCTTCAAATCTTTTATAATTATATCGTTGCAAAAGTAGATAGCTTAGTTAATGACATGGAAAATGCTTCTATTTCTTTAATTGATTTATTAGTTAAAAACGAATTATCAAATAAATAAAAAACAACATGGGTAACAATAAGTTATTTAGTACAATATTAATAGCCTTATTAGGACTATCAGCAGTATTAAGCGTATTGTTTTTTGCTGGTGTGGTTTCAGAAGGTTTGTTAATTACTTGGTGCTATGTTTTATTGGCAATCGCTGCACTTACAGCTGTAGTATTTCCAGTATTAACAATGGCACAAAATCCGAAAGGAGCAAAAAATGCATTAATTGGAGTGGTTGGTTTATTAGTTGTTGTAGGTATTAGTTATGCACTTGCAGGTAGTGAAGAATATTTCACACTTGATGGTGTATTATTAGCTGATGGTTCAACTTCTAAACAATCAGAAACTGGTTTAATCGCTTTTTACATTATGGGTGCCGGAGCAATTGGTGCTGTAATATTTGCTGAAGTTTCAAAAATGTTAAAATAAAAACCTGATATGGCTAAAAGAGAAATATCTGAAATAAATGCCGGTTCGATGGCGGATATCGCTTTCTTGCTTTTGATTTTCTTCTTGGTAACTACTACGATGGATACAGATACAGGTTTAATTAGAAAATTACCACCTCCACCAGAGGATAATCCAGAAGATATTGATGTTAAGCAACGTAATATTTTTGAGGTTTTGGTAAATGCAAATGACCAACTATTAGTAGAAGGAGATTACATTCAAGTATCTGAATTGAGAGCAAAAGCAAAGGAATTTATCAAAGGAGATAAAAACAATCCTGAAATGCCTGAGTTTAAAATAGAAGAAGTTCCTGTTTTTGGACAAATGGAAGTTTCTAAACAAATTATTTCATTACAGAATGATAATGGGACTTCTTATGAGATGTACATTAAAGTTCAAAATGAATTAATTGGTGCATATAGTGAATTGAGAAATGAATTAGCTAATCAGAAGTTTGGTAAATCTTATGACGAACTAGTTGCTCAATCTGAATCTTCAGAGCTAATAGGACAACAATACAAAGCAATTAAAGCAATTTATCCTCAAAGAATTTCTGAGGCTGAACCTAAAGCTGTGGGAGGGGCTAACTAATGTCAAAATTTAGAAAAAAAGGAAATAAAAGTCAACCAGCAGTTAACACTGCCGCTTTACCTGATATTGTATTTATGCTTTTATTCTTCTTTATGGTTACCACAACTATGAGAGAAACAACTTTAAAAGTTAAGGTGGTAACACCAAAGGCTACTGAAGTTGAAAAATTAGAACGTAAATCATTAGTAAGTTACATTTACATTGGTGAACCTATTAAATCTTTACAAGCTTCATTCGGTACTGCACCTCGTATTCAGCTAAATGATGCGTTTGCAACTAAAGAAGATCTTTTTCAATTCGTTGAAATGGAAAAAGATAAAAGAGATGAGGCCGAGCGTAATTTAGTTACTTGGTCATTAAAAGTAGATCAAGATACTAAAATGGGTATTGTAACAGAAGTAAAGCAAGAGTTGAGAAAAGTTAACGCATTAAAAATTAACTACTCAACTAAAAAAACTGATAAAATTTTAGATTAATATAAAGTTTAATTTATAATTAAAGCCTTTCTTAGTTAGTAAGAAAGGCTTTTTTTGTTGAAGAGGAATAGTATATCTTTGTATCATATTGAAAATAAATCAGACATACCAGCAACAAGATTCTATACTTCAACAAAACAATGTTGATACTATTTTAAAATCTAATACTTTAAAATTGCTTCAAATAGAAGATGAGTCTGCTTTAATTATTCCCTCTAAAATTTCAAACAATAAGGTTTTAACTAAGAAGTCTATAGTGTTAGTTTCTGACTCAAATTATTCAGAGATAGATACAAACTTCTATAATCAAGGGTTTGATAATATACCAACACGAAAAATAAGCCCTATAGCTACTCAAAAGCAAGACAAAAGCGATGAAGAGTTGCTATATTCTCCTGCTATAAATAATTCAATAAATACTTCATGGCAAACTATATTATTGTTAATAGCTTTTGGTTTGTTAGGGTTTGTTAAGGCTTTCAGTTCAACACGATTTAATCAAATTTTTAAATCTATATTTTCATTTCAAGCTGCTGAAGAAGTTGTTAGGGAAGAAAAAGTATTTTTTCATCGAGTAAACTTGAGCTTGTTCGTATTGTATTTAATTGGATTGTTGTTGTTAATTGTTAGTTTTTTAATTTTTAAAACTGGTAATACAATAACTGATGGATTTTATGTTAAAGTGGCCATTTTTATTTTAGCTACTTACGGTGTAAAATTTATTTCAGTTGTTGTAATATCTGCTATCTTTTCTCGTGTAGATTTATCAGCAACTTACACATATAACACGCTAATATACAACTATTTGTTTGGAGTAATTTTACTTCCTTGTTTGGCATTTATTTTTTTCTCTACCATCTCGTTTGATGTAGTGTTTAACTATGTTATTTTACCAAGTTTTACACTCATTTTTTTAGCTAGAATTTTCAGATTATTTATTATTGGAAAGCAAAACAATTTTTTTGTTTTATATATTATTTTGTACATTTGCACGCTTGAAATTTTACCATTAGTCGTATTAAGCAAGTTTTTTATCTTTAATTAAGACTACTTCGACTAAAAATTAAAAAACAGATAGGGAGATGTTGAAAGTAAAAAGTGTTTTAGTTTCTCAACCAAAACCAGAGACGGAAAAGTCGCCATATTTTGATTTGGCAGATACTTGCAAAGTGAAAGTTGATTTTAGATCATTTATACACGTTGAAGGTGTCCCTGCAAAAGAATTTAGGCTTCAAAAAATTAATTTACTTGATTTTAATGCTGTTATTTTTACCAGTAGAAATGCTGTTGATCATTACTTTAGAGCTGCAGAAGAAATGAGAGTAAAGGTTCCTGATGATATGAAATATTTCTGTATTTCTGAATCTACGGCGTTTTATCTTCAAAAATATATTGTTTATCGCAAACGAAAAATATTTTTTGGACAGCAAACTTTTGCTGATTTAATAACAGTACTTAAAAAACAAAAAGATTGTAAATTTTTATTACCAAGTGCTGATATTCTAAGACAAAATATTCCAGCGTTACTGGATGAGAATGGATTTGATTATCAAATTGCAACATTGTATCGAACAGTTTGTAGCGATTTATCAGATTTAAAAGATGTCAATTACGACATTTTAGTTTTTTTTAGCCCTTCAGGAATTAAATCTTTGTATCAAAATTTTCCTGACTTTAAACAAAACAATACTCGTATTGCTGTTTTTGGACCAACTACAGCCCAAGCAGCTGAAGAATCAGGCTTAAATATTGATATCTCTGCACCTACTTCAGAAGCACCATCAATGACAAAAGCTTTAGAAATTTATATAAAGAAAGTAAATAAAGCAAAAAAGTAATACTTAAAGCCACTTGTAAAAGTGGCTTTTCTGCTTATCGTTTATCAGTAGTTAGTTTTGAAAGAAATAGACTTGATAATTGTTTATATATTATTACATTTGCAGCCTTATTTTCAAGTAAAATTATACCATGAAATTATCCAAATTTAAATTTGACCTACCAGAAGAATTATTAGCTGAACATCCTGCTCAAGAAAGAGACGAATCGAGGTTGATGGTTGTTCATAGAGATACCGGAGAAATAGAACATAAACTTTTTAAGGATATGATTGACTATTTTGATGAAGGTGATTTGTTAATCATGAATGACACAAAAGTTTTTCCTGCAAGAATGTATGGAAATAAAGAAAAAACAGGAGCTAGAATTGAAGTGTTCTTATTAAGAGAATTAAACAGAGAGAGTCTGCTTTGGGATGTTTTAGTTGATCCTGCTAGAAAGATTAGAATTGGAAATAAACTTTATTTTGGTGACGATGATTTAGTTGCAGAAGTAATAGATAACACAACATCAAGAGGAAGAACATTACGATTTTTATTTGATGGTCCTTATGAGGAATTTAAAGCTATTATTGAAAAATTAGGAGAAACACCAATACCTAAATATATTCAACGAGAAGTTGTTCCTGAAGATGCAGATAGATATCAAACTGTATATGCTCAAAATGAGGGAGCAGTAGCTGCTCCAACAGCTGGTTTACATTTTAGTAAACATTTATTGAAGCGGTTAGAAATAAAAGGAATCAATTTCGCTAAATTAACATTACACGTTGGGTTAGGTACTTTTAGAGGGGTTGAGGTAGAAGATTTAACTAAGCATAAAATGGACTCAGAAGAGGCTCATATTGATCAAAAGTGCGCGGATTTAGTTAACGCTACTAAGTTAAAAAAGAAGAGAATTTGTGCTGTTGGAACAACATCTATGAGAGCCATAGAGTCTTCAGTTTCTTCTGATGGACAGTTGAAGCCTTATGATGGATGGACGAATAAATTTATTTTCCCTCCTTTTGATTTTAATATTGCTAATGCAATGATTACAAACTTTCACACACCTTACTCAACATTATTGATGATGACTTGTGCATTTGGAGGTTATGACTTAATAATGAAAGCTTATAAAGAAGCTATTAAAGAAAAGTATAGATTTTACACGTATGGTGATGCCATGCTAATTATATAAAAGAACACAATTTAAACAAGTACCAATGAAATTAGAAGATTTAAAGCTTTACCAAGAATGTCTAGACTTTGAAGATAAAATTTGGAAGATAGTTAATGCCTGGGAGGGTTTTAATAAAGATACAATTGGAGTAGATTTTGTAAAAGATGCAGATGCTATTTCTGGTAATATTGCAGCTGGGTATGGAAGATATAATTTTAAAGATAAAAAGCATTATTGTTATATTTCAAGAGGGTTTTTACTAAAAACTAAAGGGTGGCTTTTAAAAGCTAAAGAAAGAGGAATGATAGAAGCTGCAGAGTCTGATGAATTAGTAGAAAACGTTGAAAAAATTCATAGAATGTTAAATGCTTACATTCGTTCAATAGGAAGAAAGAAAGAAGATAATTACGAAAGAAATAATAACTACAATAACGATAGTGAAGATTTGAATAGTAATGATGAACCAAATGGAAATGCTTATACAGCATCTGCTGATGAGTTTTTTAGTGAAGAAGAAATCTCTGTAAATGCATAAATATGCAATTATAGTTGCTGGAGGTAAAGGCGAAAGAATGGGGAGTGATACTCCAAAACAATTTCTTGAGCTAGCTGGCAAACCTATATTAATGCACACCATAGAAAAGTTTAATTCTACTTTTCCAACAATAGAAATAATCTTAGCTCTTCCCGAAAATCAAATTGATTTTTGGAAAGAGCTTTGTGTTTTACACACCTTTAATCCTAGTTCGCATCAATTAGTTTGTGGAGGTAAAACAAGATTCCATTCAGTAAAAAATGCCTTAGCGCTTGTTAAACAAGAAAGCATTGTAGCTATACATGATGGAGTTAGACCTTTAGTGAGTTCAGAAACGATAATAAAGAGTTTTAATGAGGCTGAATTAAAAGGAAACGCAATTCCATCAATAGGTGTGATTGAGTCTCTAAGACATGTTTCTAAGCAAGATGATTCTAATAAAGCAGTTGCAAGGAGTTGTTATCAATTAATACAAACTCCGCAATGTTTTACCTCGGCTTTAATTTTAAAGGCTTACCAACAAGAATTTGATGAAAGTTTTACAGACGATGCATCTGTTGTTGAAGCCTTAGGAGAAAAAATAAATTTAGTTGAAGGCAATAAAGAAAACATTAAAATTACCTCTCCTATAGATTTGAAGATTACTGAAGCACTATTTAGAGTTCAATTTACCTAATTTACTTTTTAATTTCGCCTCTTTTGTTTCTAACTTTTTTAATTTTTTTTCATTTTTCTTAATCTCTTTTTTCTTCTTGTTTATTTTTGATTCGAGGCTGGTTTTTTGCTTTGTTAGTTTCTCACTCTTATCAACCATTTTATCTCTTTTCTTACTAATTTTTGATGTTTTTTTAGCGTCATCAATATTGTCAATTAAAGTTTCGCTATGAACTTCAACATCTCGTTTAGCAGAACTTAAATCTCGCTTCTTTTTATCTAATTCTTTTGTCAAGGACTCCAATTCTTTCTTTAAATTCTCAATTTTTGTTTTTGTTTCAGTTTGAGAGGTTTTTAGCGAGCTTATATTTTCACTAATCTGAGTAATTTCTTTGGTGTTATCAATGCCTTGTCCGTAAGATAACACACTAAATAATAAGCAAAAAGCAACTAGTAAAGAATTTAATTTCATGATGATAAGTTTTAAGTAAGCGAAATAACGAAAAGAAAAGTTCAGGCTAAAACTTTTATACTTGATTTTTCTGTTAAAGTCATCTCGTTAACATTTTCAATTAAATTAATACCCGGAGTTTTTCCTATTTCAAATGAACCTAAATGACTAAACTTCAAGAACTCCGCGCCGTTAAAAGTTGCCCATTTTATTAATGTTTCTAAATTAATATTCGGGCTAGACTTACTAATGGTTTTTAGTTCATCTAAAATTGACAAACTCCAGTTAGAAGCATAGCTATCTGTTCCAATTGTACATTTTTCATTTAAGAACAGTTCAAAGTTCGGCAGTTTATTTTCGATGTATAAGTTTGCATTTGGACAGAAGGCCCAATAAATATCTGAATTGTATTTATTTGCCCAACGGATGTCATCTTTATCAGTAAAAGTGTTGTGAACTAGAAGGGTATGATTTAAATCTTTATATTTTGCAAGAAAAGAAGACAAGGCATTTTCTCCAGTAGCAATGAATGCTGTTTTTTTATCAATTTCTAAGAAATTATAGAGATGACCACTACCTTTTTTATGAAATTCATTTTCACTTTCCGTTTCTTGGTTATGAATACTAACTAAACTTTTATTGGTAATGCAGTGGTCGTTTATTAATAATGTTAAAGGGTCAGAAACGGAGTAAGTAGCATGGGGTGTTATAGATACTCTAGTCGAATTATAATATAGCTTGTAGAGATTTTCGGCTTGTAAAAAAGCATCGTTAGCTATTTTAGGGTCAGATCCAAAAACCTCTAAAAAGGTATGATAATGTAAAATCCCTTTTTCCTTTTGCTTAAATGTTGAGTTTCCATTAGAAATGTCGCCAACAGCAACAATTCCATTTTTTTTCATTTCTAGTTCAGCTTCAATAATTGCTTGATTTCGATCTTCTTCAGAAAAGGTGTTTCTTTTGATTATTATTTCTTTAATAAAACCATGGAGTTGAGTTTTTTCTTGAATTTGATTTTTTAAGTAAGACAATTCAAGATGGCAATGAGTGTTTATAAATCCAGGGCAGATAAACCCTTTATGTATTTCTACTTCTGACCAATTAATTTCATCTTTTTGCGGGTTTAAGAGGTCAATAATAGTTCCATTATTATCGATTATTAAAACACCATTTTTAATTGGAGGAATATTTCCAGGGAAAATATAATTTGCACTAATTTTTTTCATCAGCTCAAAAATACGCGATTGAATGGAACCTAGCAATGGCATAACAAAAAACTAATCGTAATTTTGATACCTAATGTCAGATAAGCAGAACATAAGAAGCCTAACAGAAGAAGAATTAAAAACTTTCTTTTCTAATAATGGAGAAAAACCGTTTCGTGCAAAACAAGTATTTGAGTGGCTTTGGAAAAAGCAGGTGATAAACTTTGATGATATGTCTAATTTATCGTTAAGCACTCGAAATTTATTAAAGGAGCATTTTTTCATTAATTCTGTAAGTGTTGCCGAAAAACAAATAAGTTCTGACAGAACGATTAAAAATGCCTTTAAGCTTTTTGACGGAAAGATTACAGAAGGGGTTTTAATACCTACGCCTAAAAGGATGACTGCTTGTATTTCTAGTCAAGTAGGTTGCAGCTTAACATGTGCATTTTGTGGAACAGGACGATTAGATCGATTACGTAACATTGAGGCTGAAGAAATTTTTGACCAAGTTGTTATTATTAAAAATCAAGCAGAAGAATACTATAAAACACCATTAAGCAACATTGTTTATATGGGAATGGGAGAACCATTATTAAACTATAGAAACGTTTTAAAATCAATTGATTTAATTACTTCTGAAACTGGTTTAGGAATGTCTCCTAAACGAATTACAGTTTCTACTGCTGGTATTGCTAAAATGATTAAAAAACTTGGTGATGATGATGTAAAGTTTAATCTAGCGCTATCATTACATGCTGCAAATGATGTGAAGCGTAGTGAAATAATGCCTATTAATGATCAAAACTCTTTAGCATCACTAAAAGAGGCATTGATATATTTTTATGAAAAGACAGGAACAAGAGTAACTTTTGAGTATATAATTTTCAAAGATTTTAACGACAGTATTGAAGATGCTAAAGAATTAGCTGCTTTCTGTAAGGTTGTTCCCTGTAAAATCAACATCATTGAATACAATCCAATTGATGATACCAAATTTGAAAAAGCAGATGCTGACAAAACAGATAAATTTGCTGCTTTTTTGGAGGATAATTTCAACTTAATTGTAAATGTTCGTAGAAGCCGAGGTAAAGATATTGATGCTGCTTGTGGTCAATTAGCGAATAAGAATAAGGCAGCAAATTAAGATATTAAAAGAACTCAACAATACTTTACTTCTTACCCTAAAAAACGTATTTTGGATGCTCAAAATTTAAGATATGTCAACTTCTAATAAGAAACTTTTTTTACTGGATGCATTCGCATTAATTTATAGAGCTTATTTTGGCTTCGGTAAAAACCATAGATACAATTCAAAAGGACTTAATACTTCAGCAATGTTGGGGTTTACTAATACTCTAATAGAAGTGTTAGAAAAACAAAAACCAACGCATATCGCCGTTGTTTTTGATGCCCCTGGAGGAGCAACAAATAGAGAAGAAGACTTTTCTGATTATAAAGCAGGTAGAGAGGCTATGCCTGAAGATATCAAAACAGCAATTCCATATATTAAACAAATATTAGATGCATTTAATATTCCTATCTATTTGTTAGAAGGCTACGAAGCAGATGACATAATAGGAACAATGGCTAAAGCTGCTGAAAAAGAAGGTTTTCAGACCTATATGATGACCCCAGATAAAGATTTTGGTCAGTTAGTTTCAGAAAACATTTTTATGTATAAACCAGCAGCTTATGGAAAGCCAGCAGAAGTTTTAGGAATACCTGAAGTTTGTGAAAAATTTGGAGTTGAAAATCCATTACAAGTTATTGATATTTTAGGATTATGGGGAGATGCTGTTGATAATATTCCTGGAATACCTGGAATAGGGGAAAAAACATCAAAAATTTTAATTGCTAAATATGGAAGTGTTGAAGGGCTAATTGAACATGCTCATGAATTAAAAGGGAAACAAAAAGAAAATGTGATTGAGTTTGCAGAGCAAGGATTAATGTCTAAAAAATTAGCAACGATTATTTTAGACGTACCAGTTGAATATGATTTTGAAGACTTTAGAGTAGAAGCTCCAGATGAGCAAAAAATAATAGATCTTTTTGCTGAACTTGAATTTAGAAATTTAGCAAAACGTGTTTTAGGCAAAGAAATACAAATTCAAGCTGCTCCAGTTCAAGTTGGTGGGCAAATGGATTTGTTTGGAAATGCTCCAGCCATTGAGGAAGAAGAACTGGAACCAGAGTTAATGGAACAAAAAGATATTTCCAACACAAAGCATAATTACAATTTTCTGCAGACTGCAGAAGAACGTAAAACACTAATTGATAATTTATCAAAACAAACTTCATTTTGTTTTGATACAGAAACAACAGGGTTAAATACACTTGAAGCTGAAATTGTAGGTTTATCAATTGCTTATAAAGAGCACGAAGCTTATTACATTCCATTTTCAGATAAGAAAGATGAAACTAAAGCTATTTTAGAAGAATTTAAAGTAGTGTTTGAAAATGATAAAATAGAAAAGGTTGGACATAATATTAAATATGATTTAAACATTTTAGCAAATTATAATGTTGAGTTAAAAGGAAAGCTTTTTGACACGATGATTGCTCATTATTTAATTCAGCCTGACATGCGACATGGAATGGATTTGTTAGCCGAAGCTTATTTGGGTTATAAACCAGTTTCAATAGAGACTTTGATAGGTAAAAAAGGGAAAAACCAGTTGAGTATGCGAGATATTCCACAAGAAAACATTGTAGATTATGCTTGTGAAGATGCTGATATTACTTTGCAATTAAAGAATGAATTTGAGCCTAAAATGAACCCAACCTTAAAAAAATTAATGGACGAAATTGAAATACCATTAATTCCTGTTTTAGCTGACATGGAAAGAGAAGGTATTAATTTGGATGTAGATGCGTTAGCAAAATTCTCAATAGAATTAGAAGACTCAATAACGGTATTAACTAAAGAAATAATTGAATTAGCAGGAGAGGATTTTAATATTGATTCTCCTAAACAATTAGGAGAAGTGCTTTTTGACAAAATGCAAATAATTGAAAAAGCAAAAAAAACAAAGACAGGTCAATATTCAACGGGTGAAGATGTGCTATCTAAATTAGCAGATAAACATGATATCGTTCCTAAAATTTTAGAATATCGTTCTCTAAAAAAATTAAAATCTACTTACGTTGATGCATTACCAGAATTGGTAAATCCTCACACAAATCGTCTGCATACTAGTTATATGCAAACTGTAGCCGCTACAGGGCGTTTAAGTTCAAATAACCCTAACCTTCAAAATATACCAATTAGAACAGAAAAAGGGCGTGAAATTAGAAAAGCCTTCATACCAAGAAATGAAGATTATACTCTACTTGCGGCAGATTACTCACAAATTGAGCTGCGCATTATTGCTGCTTTAAGTGAAGACGAAAATATGCAAGAAGCTTTTGTAAAAGGAGAAGATATACATACGGCTACTGCTGCTAAAGTTTTTGGAGTTGAAAAAAATGAAGTTGATAGAGAAATGAGAAGTAAGGCTAAAGCTGTAAATTTTGGGATTATTTATGGTGTTTCTGCTTTTGGTTTGTCACAAAATTTGAATATATCGAGAACAGAAGCTAAAGAAATTATAGATACTTATTTTGAAAAATACCCGAAGCTAAAAGCATATATGGATAATAATGTAGTATTAGCAAAAGAGCAAGGTTATGTTGAAACCATTATGCAGCGGCGAAGAAATTTAAAAGACATTAACTCCAACAATGCAATAGTTCGAGGGCATGCAGAACGTAATGCTGTAAACGCACCAATACAAGGTTCTGCTGCTGATATTATTAAAATAGCGATGATAAACATTCATCAAGAGTTTGAAAAAGAGCAATTAAAATCTAAAATGCTATTACAAGTGCATGATGAATTGGTTTTTGATGTATTTAAACCAGAACTAGAAAAAGTGAAAAAAATAGTTAAAGACAAAATGGAGCATGCAGTTAAAATTGCTGTTCCATTAGATGTTGAAATGAGTAATGCAGAAAATTGGTTGTTAGCTCATTAATTTTATATATTTGGAAAAAATTTAAGACTATGAAAAAAGTTATCTATCCTTTTGTTTTTGTTATAGCTTTATATGGTTGCGGAGGCAATGCTACAACCGAAGATAATAGCAACGAAAGTTCTACAAATACAGTAGAAGATTCTAAATTAGCAGAAAGAGCTTCAAAGGCTAAAAAAATATTTTATACAGTTCCTTCTCCATACGAAACAGCAATCATTTTTGAGCGTTCGGGAGTTGGTTATAATATTGGATTTTTAAATCCGATAGATAATGTAAATAATTACTCAACAAGTGCAAAGCAAGCATTAAATTTTGGTGTTTACGGTGCTGATTTAAGTTATGCTAATATTTTTGATCAATCACAGCAATGTATGTTTTACATGAATTGTGCTAAAAAATTAGCTGACGGTTTAGGTATAACTTCTGCTTTTGATGCTGAAACAATGGAAAGAATAGAGTCAAATATGAATAACAGAGACTCTTTGATGAATATTATTAATGATTCATATTGGTTAGCAGATAGCTACTTAAAAGAGAATGAACAAGACTATTTATCAGCTTTAATTATCTCTGGAGGATGGATTGAAGGGTTATATTTAGGTACAGCAACTATGGATAAAGATCATCCAAGCCCAGATTTGATGAGAGCAATTGCGGATCAAAAGTATTCATTAGATAACTTAATCGGATTAATAGATTTATATGATCATCCGGAAGTAGAAAAAATGAAAGCAAACCTTCAAAAATTAAAATTGAGTTTTGATAAAATTCAATCATCAACATCTGCTACTTCAGTTTCAAACAACGAAGACATGGCAACTATAGATGGAGGTACAACATTAACCTATTCAACAGAAAAAATATTAGAGATTGCAGAAACAGTTAAATCAATTAGAAATGAAATCATTGAATAAGAATTTATTTAGAACAGTTTTAGCTGCTCTTTTCATTACTATTTCTATTAGTGGATATAGTCAATGTAAAAATTTCACAAAAAAGGAAGGGTTTCCTGCTTTAGCTCCATATACACATAATGGACAATTAACAAGCGCTAAGTTTATTCCTGGAGATGAGGCTGAATTAGAAATGACATTTAATGGCGGGAACGATTATCGAGTGTTAATTGCAAGTCAGGAAATGATAGGAGATGTTGAATTAAAGGTTTTAGATAAAACTAGAAAAGTTTTATTTACAAGTAAGCCTGGTCAAAAAAATCCACATTGGGACTTTAGGGTAAAAAATACTCAGCAATTAATTATTCAAGTTAAAGTTGCTGAAATGAAAGCTGTTTCAAATAATATTGTGCCAGAAGGATGTATTTCCATATTAACTGGATTTAGAGACTCTTCAGCAGCAGAAAAGATGCTTAAATTAAGCAAATAGAATATTAAGAAATTTCGCCTCTAATTGATTTTTGAAGCCAATTTTTGATTTCTGAAACACTTAAATCAGTACCCAATAAATACATTAATTTTGTGATAGCAGTTTCGTAAGTCATATCTCTACCACTTATCACGCCTATTTGATTTAATGCTGAGCTTGTTTCATATTTACCTTGATTAACAGCTCCACCCTCACATTGACTAATGTTTAGTATAATGATGTTTTTATTAATTGCTTCAATTAATAAATTTATGAACCATAACTCTGTTGGTGCATTTCCTGAACCAAAAGTTTCTAATACTATAGCTTTAAGATTAGGAATATGAATTATTGAAAAGATGTATTGCTCAGTAATACCAGGAAAAAGCTTTATAGTAGCTATATCTTGATTTAAAAATTTATTAATTTTTAAATCTTTACTGTTTGGTTTATAAATATCGTTAGTGTTGAATTTTAAAGAAACACCAGCTTGAGCTAAAACAGGATAATTTGGAGAGGTAAAGGCTTCAAAATCCTCAGCATTTGATTTAGTTGATCGGTTACCTCTATATAGATCATATTCAAAATAAATAGCAACTTCAGGAACTAAAGCTTTCCCTTCTTTGTAAGAAGATGCTAATTCGATTGCTGTTAGTAAATTTTCCTTTGCATCTGTTCTAACTTCACCTATAGGTAATTGAGACCCTGTTAGTATTACGGGTTTGCTCAAGTTTTCGAGCATAAAACTTAATGCAGAAGCAGTGTAAGCCATTGTATCTGAACCATGTAAAATTACAAAGCCATCATGATTATCATAACCGTTATAAATGATTTCTGCTAACGTTAACCAATGTTGTGGCTGCATATTAGATGAATCTATTGGTGTTTCAAATGAATGAATATTTATTTCGTGACCAAATTTCTTAATCTCAGGAATTTCTTTAATTAAAGAATCAAATTCAAATGATTTTAAAGCACCAGTTTCTTCATCTTTTACCATTCCAATAGTACCACCAGTGTATATAATTAATATCGAATTCATACCCAAATGTAATTTAAAATCCAAACACTTCCATAGAATTTGCAGTAGTTATTTTAGCAACCTCTTCTATAGTTACTTGATGAATTTCACTAATCTTTTCGGCAATATTCAGTAAATAACTACTTTCATTTCGTTTCCCTCTGTATGGTACAGGTGCTAAATAGGGAGAATCAGTTTCTAATACAAGATGTTTTAAGTCAATTTGTTCAACAACTTTGTCTAACCCCCCATTTTTAAAAGTAACAACTCCGCCTATACCCAATTTAAAACCACCATAGTTTATGATGTGATTTGCTTGTTCTAAATTGCCTGTAAAACAATGAAAAATACCGCGCATTTTGTCATCATTTAATTCATCCATAATTTCAAAAATCTCATCAAAAGCATCTCTGCAATGAACTACAAAAGGTAAATCTCGTTCTTTTGCCCAATTAATTTGAGTTCTAAAGGCATCTTGTTGAGCTTCTAGCGTAGATTTATCCCAATACAAGTCTATCCCTATTTCACCAATAGCACAAAAGTTGCGTTTGTTTAGCCATTCTTTAATTAAGGCTAATTCTTGTTTATAATTTTCTTTAACCGAACATGGATGCAAGCCCATCATAGCGAAACAATTGCTAGGAAATTCTTTTTCTATAGCTAACATACCATCAATAGAACTGCTATCAATATTGGGTAAAAACAATCGTGAAACACCTTTTTTAATGCAGTTATTAATAGCATTTGTTCGATCTTCATCAAATTGTGATGAGTATAAATGTGTATGAGTATCGGTTAAAATCATAAAACAAAAATAGATAAAGGAAGGAAGACAGAAGAACGAAGTTAGAAGAAATTATTTCTGTCTTTTGTCTTCTAGCAAAAACACCAAATTCTTTATTACTTTTGCATTCATTAAAAATAAAAAAATGAGCCAGCAATTATCAGAACAAGAATTGGTTAGAAGAGAATCGTTAACCAGATTAAGAGAATTAGGAATTAATCCTTATCCTCAAGCACTTTATCCAGTAACTATTTTATCTAAAGAGATAAAAGAAAATTATGAAGAAGGTAAAAAGGTTGTGATTGCTGGAAGATTGATGTCAAGAAGAATTCAAGGAAAAGCATCATTTGCTGAATTGCAAGATAGTGAGGGAAGAATACAAGTTTATTTTAATAGAGATGAGATTTGTTCTGAAGATGACTCTACGTTATACAATGATGTTTATAAAAAATTGTTGGATATAGGTGATTTTATTGGTGTTGAAGGAGAGCTTTTTAAAACTCAAGTGGGAGAAATTAGTGTAAGAGTAAAAAAGTTTGATTTATTAAGTAAATCATTGAAGCCTTTACCTCTTCCAAAAACTGATAGCGAAGGAAATGTACACGATGCTTTTACAGACCCAGAAATGCGTTATCGTCAGCGTTATGCTGATTTAGTTGTAAATCCACACGTAAAAGAGGTATTTATTAAAAGAGCCAAATTAATGCACGCAATGCGTTCGTTTTTTGTTGAGAGAGGGTATTATGAAGTTGAGACACCTATATTACAACCTATACCAGGCGGAGCAGCTGCAAGACCATTTGTAACTCATCACAACTCGTTAGATGTTCCAATGTATTTGAGAATAGCATGTGAGTTATACTTAAAAAAGACTTTAATTGGTGGATTTGAAGGGGTATTTGAATTTGCTAAAACCTTCAGAAATGAAGGGATGGACCGAACACATAATCCCGAATTTTCAATGATGGAAATTTATGTAGCCTACAAAGACTATAATTGGATGATGAAGTTTACAGAAAAATTACTTGAGCATTGTGCCATTGCTGTAAATGGAACAACTGAAGCTACGTTTGGTAAAAATAAAATAAACTTCAAAGCTCCATATAAGCGAGTTACTATGCGTCAATCAATTATTGATTTTACAGGGTTTGATATAAAAGATAAATCTGAAGAAGATTTAGCTGCTTGGTGTAATGAAAATGGAATTCAAGTAGATGATACGATGGGAAAAGGAAAGTTAATTGATGAAATTTTTGGAGAGAAGTGTGAAGGAAATTATATTGATCCAACATTTATTATTGACTACCCAAAAGAGATGTCTCCTTTATGTAAAGAACATAGAGACGATCCATCTTTAACTGAGCGTTTTGAATTAATGATTTGTGGAAAAGAATTAGCTAATGCTTATACAGAGTTAAATGATCCAATAGACCAAAAAGAACGTTTTGAAGAACAATTAAAATTAGCGGCAAAAGGAGATGATGAAGCTGGAGAATTTATTGATTATGATTTTTTAAGAGCTCTAGAATATGGTATGCCTCCAACATCAGGATTAGGCATAGGAATTGACCGATTGATTATGTTTTTAACCAATAACGAATCTATTCAAGAGGTAGTTTTATTCCCTCAAATGAAACCAGAGAAAAAAACGGTTGACTTGAGTGATGCTGAAAAAACAATTTTTGAAATATTAAAAGCAAATAATAATATGGAACTAGGAGCTTTAAAAAATGCATCTGGTTTAAGTGGAAAGCAGTGGGATAAAGGGATGAAAGGCTTGAATAAACATGGAATGGTAAAAGTTGAAGTTGATGGAGACACAAAGGTTTGTGTGTTGAGTTAAAGAATAACTATATTTGGCAATATGGAAAATAAAAAAATAGCAGTATTAGGAGGAGGTAGCTGGGCAACAGCTATTGTGAAGATGTTAACGGAGAATTTAGAGAAAGTTAACTGGTGGATGCGTGATGAAGAATGTATTGCTCATATTCAAAATTATCACCACAACCCAAGGTATATACAATCTATACAATTTAACCCTAACAAGTTAAATATGAGTTCCGATTTACAAGCGATAATTGATGATTCAGATATTGTTGTTGTAGCAGTTCCATCTGCATTTTTAGCTAAAGCTTTTGATGGAGTTGAAATTGAAGGAATTGAAAAAAAGATAATCATTTCAGCAGTTAAAGGTGTAGTACCAGAGTATAATCAAATACCAGCTGAGTATTTTCATATCAACTTCAATGTTCCTTACGATAGGATTGGAATGATTGCAGGACCTTGTCATGCAGAAGAAGTTGCGATGGAACGTTTGTCTTATTTGACAATTGCCTGTCAAAATCAAGAGATAGCTCAATATGTTGCAGATTGTTTATCGTGTAGATATATTAACACATCAACTTCTGATGATTTATTTGGCACTGAGTTATCAGCTATTCTTAAAAACGTTTATGCTGTTGCTAGTGGTATTTGTAATGGATTAGGATATGGAGATAACTTTCAAGCCGTTTTAATTGCGGCAGCATTAAGAGAAACTAAAGAATTTATTGATGAGGTTCATTCTATACATAGAGATGTAAAATCATCTGCTTATTTGGGCGATTTATTGGTAACAGCTTATTCGCAATTTTCAAGAAATAGGAACTTTGGAAGTATGGTTGGTAGAGGCTATTCTGTAAAATCTGCTCAAATAGAAATGAACATGGTTGCCGAAGGTTATTATGCAGCTAAAGGAATCTATGAAATAAACAAAAAGTTTAAGGTTGACATGCCAATTATGGATGCTGTTTACCATATTCTTTATGAAAAGATTTCTCCAATTATGGAGATGAGAATTTTAACAGGGAAGTTATCTTAAATTATTGATAATTAACAGTTTCATCTTCTATTGCAATAACAGCTTTTAATTCAGGAATAACTCTTTTAATAGATTCTTCTACGCCACCTTTTAAAGTCATTGCACTCATTGAACAGTCTTTGCAAGCACCAAGTAATTTTACTTTAACAATTAAATCGTCGGTCACTTCAATTAATTCAATATCTCCTCCGTCGTCAATTAAAAATGGACGAATTTGCTCTAACGCACTATTAATCTTGTCAATTATTTCTTTTTTGTCCATTTCGATATGAAAAAATACAACTGCAATTTAAGACTTTTTTTATTTAGTAGAACAACCATTCATATTAGTTATCTCTACCTTTTTAGTAGGGTCTAATTTTTCGTTCCTTAAGTTTACTTGTTCAATTACATTATCTGCAAACGCCATAAATGCTTTTGCTTGAGGTGTGTTCTCCTGAAGCACAGCAGGCCTCCCAGCATCACCAGCTTCTCTTACACTTTGAACCAAAGGTATTTCTCCTAGTAATGGTAGGTTTTGTTCTGCTGCTAAATCTTTTAACCCATTTTCACCAAAAATATAATATTTGTTATTTGGTAATTCAGCAGGTGTAAAATACGCCATGTTTTCAATCATTCCTAAAACTGGCACGTTGATTTGTTCTAACTTAAACATCCCAACAGCTTTTCTAGCGTCAATTAGCGCCATTTTTTGTGGTGTACTAACAATTACAGCTCCAGTTACAGGAACTGTTTGTACTAAAGATAAATGAATGTCTCCTGTTCCTGGAGGCAAATCAATTAGCATATAATCTAATTCTCCCCAATCAGCTTCAGTAAATAATTGCGTTAATGCTCTAGTCGCCATTGGCCCTCTCCAAACCACAGCTTGATCAGTATTTGCAAAAAAGCCAATAGACAATAATTTAACACCGTAACTTTCTACAGGTTTAATCATGTTTCTACCGTTTACTTCAATTGGCATTGGTTTTTCATCCTCTACATTGAACATAAGCGGCATAGATGGACCATAAATATCTGCATCAACTAAACCTACTTTATATCCTTTTTGAGCTAAAGCAACAGCTAAGTTTGCTGTTGTTGTTGATTTTCCAACACCACCTTTTCCTGATGCTATTGCAATAATATTTTTAACATTAGGCAAAACTTTGTTTGATTTTGGAGTTTCAGGTGCTTTAGGTATTGGAGTTATGCTAATGTTTAACTCTACTTCTGTTTTAAGCACTCTGTTTAAATGCAACTCACATGCTTCTGTAATTCTTTTCTTGTTGTGCATTGCAGGGTTATTAATCTGCAAGTCGAAACTGATTTTATTTCCTTCAGATTTTACATTGGACACTAAATTTAGGTCAACAATATCTTTTTTTAAATCGGGCTCTATTACAAAACTTAATGCTTCTAGTATATCTTTTTGGTCGAAATTCATATTGCTATTATTTTGAGGTGTAAAATTACTAATATCAACCACTCAAATTTGTTTTGTGAACAATAAAAGCAACATTATAAAGCCAATTCAATAGATGGGTCCCAGAAATATTTTTTAAAGTCAACAATAGTATCGTTTTTTACTAAAATACCTTCTGATTTTAATTTTTCTTCCATTTCAAATGGAGTTGAAAAATGAATTTTACCAGTTAGCTGCCCATTTCTGTTTACAACTCTTTGGGCAGGAACAGTGTTCTGTTGAGAATGAGCACTATTCATTGCCCAGCCAACAACTCTTGAGCTACGAGCTGCACCCAAATATTTTGCAATAGCACCATAAGTAGTTACTCTGCCGTAAGGTATTTCTCTGCAAACCTGATAAACTTGTTCAAAAAAATCTTGACTAGCCTCTGAGTACTTCATTATTTCTTTTTACTTGATTTTCCAATGGATTAAAATTGATACAAAGTTGAATCCAATAAGCTAAGTCATCATCTAAATCAAATCCTGTAGGGTCAACAAAAACAAATCCTTTCATTGGTCTACCTGTAAAATCCATAGGTTGGCAACCTGTTTTAGTTGAAGCTTCAATACTAGCTTCTTCACCTATTCTAACCATCAATAAGTCGGTCTTTCTTTTTTTATCAAAATGGATTCCGCAAAACATTTTCTCATCAACCATAAACATTAATCCTCCCATCATATTTTTACCAATAAATGAAACTCTTTTTTCTTTTAAAACATGTTTAATACGGTCAGCTAAATATTCGTCGTAAGCCATTAAAATCTAAATCTTAAATAATGAATGCTATGCCCTTGAGCTGAAAATAAGTTTTCGTAGTAGGTTTTAATCGATAATATTTCTTGGGTTTTTGGGTCAAGCTTTTCTATAGCTTCTCCATATAAATCAAAGGTGTGCTCAATTAGTTCATAATTGTTTCTTTTAATTTCTTCTAAGGTATATCTAAAAAAACCTTCGTTGTCAGTTTTTAAATGAATGATCCCACCAGGCTTTAGTATTTGTTTGTATCGCTCCATAAAAATTGGAGCTGTAACTCTTTTACGTTCTCTACTTTCTTGTGGCTGTGGGTCAGGAAAAGTTATCCATATTTCATCTACTTCATCTTTAGCAAAAAAGGAAGTAATAAAATCGATACGTGTACGAACAAAAAATACATTGTTTAACCCTTGAACTAAGGCTTGCTTTGCTCCTTGCCAAATTCGAGCTCCTTTTATGTCAAAACCAATAAAGTTTTTTTCAGGAAAATGAGATCCTAAACCAACAGAATATTCTCCTCTGCCACAGGTTAACTCCAATACAATAGGATTTTCGTTTTTTAAAACGTTCTCTTTCCATTTCCCCTTATGGATAAAATCTTTATTAAAAACTTCGTCAAAATTTGGTTGAAACACATGAGAAAATGTTTTCATTTCTCTCCATCGTTCCGTTTTTTTTCCTTCACCTTTCATAGCCTCAAATCTATTTAAATTTAAGGAATAAAAAAAGCTCATCCTTAGGATGAGCTTTAATTTAGAGGCTAATTATTTTTTTAGATAAGTACTGTCCTTTTTTGGTTTTAATTTTCAAATAATAAATGCCATTTTCAATTGAAACATTTAGTTTTTGTGTAGATTTTTGATTCCAAGTAAATGTCTTAATTTTTTTTCCTTGGTTATCGAATAACACAATATCAGTTATATTTTCTAATCCTTCTAAATTAATGTGATTTTGAACTGGGTTTGGAAATACTTTAATGTTTAAATTTTCTATTTCATCTATTGATGTTTGGTTTAGTATTGCTACAGCTACTTTAACAGGCGTATGATCAGCATTATTATACATTCCTTTAAACAAGTCTATTTCGTTTGAAGAAAGTGCAAACATTTCGTCTGTCCATTTTGGAGGAACTGGTTGGTAATGAACTGTAGCAGTTACATTTAAAGTGCCGGCATAACCATTTAATGGGATGTTAAAATATATGATATCGCTTCCCGTTCCTTCACTGCCGCCATTTTTATTAAAATTAATATCAAGGTCTGCATTTCCATAAACTTTTACGGTATCATAAGAGTTGTGTGTTGAGGTAAAACCACTTGGAGGAATTCTGTTATCTTTTAAGTGTGAAAAAGCTCTTTCCAAAACAGTAGTTACGCTACTGTTTACATCTCCCATAACCATTTCATAAATCTGTACTTGACTTTCATTATTAATTACATTATAATGAGTTTCATAAGTAGCTTCTTCTTCAATTAAACGAAACTCATCGTCAGCTTTACCTGAGTGAAAAATAGTATCTCCATCTAGGTTAGAAACAACAAATTCAATATAAGCTCTTCTACTTGGATAACCAGCAGGAAATTTATGTCCTGTTTTGTTTATTAATTCAAGAGAATAAAATGCAGTATCAATTGTTCTTTGAATTTCTAATAAATTCACATCCAACGTTTTATTTTGTAGTTGATTTACTGTTCTTGCAATAACGGTATCAAATTCTATAACATTTGCACTTAACCCTAATGAATCGATATTGTTTTTTAACAACTCAAGCATAAATGCGTTTCCGCCAACCAAAGTGTGTTTCCCAAAGGGTGTTCTTGGGTCTAACCATCCTGGTCGATCAGAAATAACAACATTATCAGTAGTTCTTGGTAAATGGCATTCTTGACAAGTTGTAGGGTTGGTTGTTGAGAAATCAGAGTTTAACCATTCATGATAAATAGCTTGCTCTACAAAATAAGTTCCAGTAGATATACCTGATAAATCTACCGGGTTTGTAATTAAGGTATGACATGCTCCGCACAATCCAGCATTGTTTATGTGGTCTCCTTTTTCAGGAGTAAATCCGATAGTATTTTGCATAGGATTTACAAAAGGAGCATCGTAAGGTCCATAAATTGTTTTGTTAGTATCATAATTCATATTTGCAGAAAAAACACTTCCTAATCCGTCAGAAAGCATTGAGTGACAACTAGTACAACTAACTCCGTCTAAACCGATTGTATCTTGTTCTAAATCTGCTATAGAATAGTGAGGTTCTCCATTATGAATAGCATTAAAAAATCCATTAGGTGCATGACATTTGGTGCAAGTATTTTCAATAGCAACTTGTAAAGAAGGATTAACTAAAACCTCATGGCTTACTTTTGCTCTCCAAAAAGGATCTTTAGCCGAATTTGCCATCATTGTTGCTTTCCAATCGGCAACTGGAGACACATCGTTACCCATAGCATCTTGAAGTGCAGTAGTATTTGGACCAGCTCCAGCTGTACCATGACATAATTCACATTCTCCAGAGGCAGCAAAGATTGAATTCATGCCAGTTGGTAGAACTTTAGCAATACTTTCAAAGTGATTTATATCGCGTTGCGAATGAAATTTGTAAGCTTCTGTTTTTCCTTTTTCAATAAAAGAAGAAGATAAATAGGCTAAAAATAGGCCACTTACAATCGCTAAACTAGCTAGAATTTTTTTCATTATGTATATTTTATATTCAAATATACGAATAATAGAATATAGATTAATTCTAAATTAGATAGTGCAATTATTCTAAATTAGATAGTGCAATTTTCTACACAGTGAAGTAGTTTAGAAATATTAGGATCTAATAATGAATAAAACCGAGTATTTCCTTCTTTTCTTAATTTAATTAGATTTCCAGTTTTTAGTGTTCTTAATTGTCTAGAAGCTTCGGGTTGAGGAATGTTTAGCTTTGAATGTATCTCTGTTACAGTAAGTTCTTTATGATGAATTAATAAGTCTACAATTGCAATTCTTAAAGGATGTGCTACAGCTTTTAAAACTTCAGACATATGCTCCAATTTTTCAATATTGTAGTTTATACTTTCCATTTTACTCAAAGTAATTAGTATAATTTTCTAAATGATTTTTTATTTCTTTTTCAGTAGAATAAAATTCTTCAACATTTGTTGTTTCTCTTAAAGTTCTAAACTTTTTTACTAAAGGAAGTAAAAACGTATGTAATTGTTCATGAGATTCACCAACCATGTCACATTTTTCAAAGATAAGTTTCATTTCAGTTTCTAATAATTCTCCTTTCCCATTTAAAGAAGTTATTTGATTATCAGCAGTATTATCATTAACAATTTCGAGCATTTTTGCAATGCCTAACGTGGTCGCTTTATTTGCTTGCCATTTTGCACCATCGTTTAGGCTTAATTCTGCTTTATCGATTTTCTTTTTTCCTTTAAATTCAGCATGAAGCCAATTTAATAATTCTGTTTTTTGAGTTTCAGTTAATTTTGCATCACCATGAGTAATTAAATAACTTTCTAAAGGCATTTCATTTTCTTCAACCAATTCAATGCACTCTTCTAGTTTGTGTTTTTTACGTTTTTCTTTATAATTTGCCCATTCAGAAAAATTTAATTCATCCCTACCTTCGTTAATATGATCTTTAACCCACCATGCTATTGGTGAAACGTTAGTGTACCAAGGATATTTAGTTTCATAAGAGTGACAATCGTAACAACTTGTTTTTAAAATTGCAGCAATTTCTTCTGGAGGGTTAGTAATGGTTATAAAATCATTTTCTAATACCACTTCAGGGTTTGTTTTATCAATTCTAAAAAATTGAATAATTACTAAAATAGCTACAATTGCTAATAATATTTTCTTTTTCATAATAATAATGATCTAATATAAAGGTAAGATTAAACCTTTAGTGAATTTTTTAAATGTTATTTAAAACGTTCATTAACTTTTCTTGTACTTCTTTTGCTGGTGTTTCTAAACTAGGATTACCAATGGCACCCATTGCCGCAGCAGGGTCAATAATTGCAATTTGAACACTCCCATCTTCCAATTGACGAAGGGTTACATTACATGGCAGCATTGTGCTAATAGTTGGCTCAATACTAATTACTTTGTCAGCATAAACAGGGTTACATGCACCTAAAATTAAATGAGGCAAATAATCCTTATCTAATTTCTTTTTCATCGTTGCTTGGATGTCAATTTCTGTAAGCACACCAAAACCTTCTTTTTTTAGTTCCTCTTCAACTTTTGGTCGAAGTTTTTCTACAGTAGTATTAGGAATGTTTTTAGCGTTGTAATATTTCATAATAGAGGAGATAAGGGTTTATTTAAAATAGAAATTTAATTCATTAAATGAGTCTTGAATTTTGTTATAAATTTTTCACTTAGTAGTTTTTATCTAAAGGATTAATCACAATTTCTTCAATGTTTGCATTTTTAGAAATGGATAAACAGGTTTTTATTGTTTTAGCGATGTCTTCTGGTTGAACAAATTTTTCTTTAGGAGCAATTATTCCATCCCAGCTAGAAGTGTTAATTGAACCTGGATAAATAGCTGTTACTTTAACATTATGCTCTCTCATTTCTTCTCTTAACACGTCATTAAAGCCTTTTAAAGCATGTTTAGATATAGTATAAGTTGCAGCTTCAATTCTTGGCTTTAAACTCAAAACAGAGCAGATATTAAAAATGTGGCCACTATTGTTGTTGCCCATATTTACTGCAATATTTTTACTAATGTAATAAGCCGAATTTAAATTGGTATTTATCATCAACTCTAAATCACTATCACTATCGGTCAGTTTACTAACGTTATATTTACCAATATTGTTAATTAGTACTTCAATTTTGTTAAATTTTTCGATAATATTTTCCGAAAAATTTATGGCTTCTTCTTTAATGGATAAATCAGCCTGTTGAATGAAAACAGAATTGCCAAATTTTGATTCTAATTCTAATTTTAATTGTTCTAAATCAGAAATATTGCGAGAAGATAAGGCTAAATCGTAGCCTTCTTGAGCAAGCATAAAAGCTGAAGCTCTACCAACGCCTCTTGTTGCACCTGTAATTACCGCTTTCATAAATCAAAAATAACTAACTTTATCTGATTTTTTACATTAAGCAGACACATAGTTTATGGTTAACCGTATCGTTTATTATTTATTGATTTTACCCATTTCGTACTTACCTCATTTTTTATTGTATCGGGTTTCCGATTTTGCTTTTTTTATGATGTTTCATGTTTTGGGCTACCGTAAAAAGGTGGTTTATGGAAATATCAAAAACTCATTTCCTGATAAAACACCTAAAGAACATCACCAAATTGCAAAGAAGTTTTACGTTCATTTTTGTGATGTAATTGTAGAAGGATTAAAGGGGTTTACCATTTCTGAAAAGGAATTAAACAAGCGATTTAAAGTAAGAGACAGAACAATTGTAGACAAACTTTATGAAGAAGGAAAAGACATTGTTTTTGTTGGTGGACATTATAATAATTGGGAAATTTTGGCACTAGGCGTTTCGATGCAAATGCGACACTTACTAATAGGTATTTACAAACCATTAAGTAATAAGTATTTTGATGAAAAGATGCAAACTTCTCGTCAACGGTTTGGGATGATGCTTTGTCCGATGAGTCAAACAAAGAAATATTTTGAAAAAGATTTTGGACGGCCAAAAGGAATCATATTTGGGATGGACCAAAGCCCTTCGAACCCTAAAAAAGCACATTGGATGACTTTTTTAAATCAAGATACAGCTGTTTTTTATGGAGCGGAGAAATATGCGAAAGAATACAATATGCCTGTAGTTTATGGAGTAATTCATAAACCTAAAAGAGGTTATTATGAAGCAGAGTTTAAAATGGTTACAGAAACTCCAAACGAAATGGGACAGGGTGAAATTATTGAAAAAGCACATCGTTTTTTAGAAGACAATATAAATGAGTTGCCTCAGTATTGGCTTTGGACGCATCGAAGATGGAAACACAAACGAGAAGAATGAAAATATATATAGCTTTATTGAGAGGAATTAACGTTAGTGGTCATAAATTGATAAAAATGACTGAGTTAAAATCGATGTTTGAAAAGGCTGAATTTAAAAATGTAACAACCTATATTCAAAGTGGAAATGTAGTGTTTTCATCTAAAAAAGAAGATATTGTTTCAATTCAAGAAACAATAAAAACTAATATTTTAAAAGTATTTGGATTTGATGTAGATGTTCAAGTGTTAGGTGCTGAAAAATTACAAAGAATAACAGAAAATCATACCTTTTTAGAGGGAAATCAAGATCAGCTAAAAGCTGTTTATTATACTTTATTAGCAGAAAAGCCAAATTCAGAGTTTGTAAAAGAATTAGAACAATTAGAACAAACAGAAGAGTTTTTTAAAATAACAGATGAGGTTATTTATTGTTTTTATCCAAATGGTGTTGGAAGAGCAAAGTGGCAGGGTACATTTTTTGAAAAGAAATTAAAAGTGAGTAGCACTACCCGAAATTATAACACCATGAAAAAACTGACTGAATTATCTAAAGAAGTTGACTAATCAAAAAACCATATTAGTTTGCCCGTTAGATTGGGGGTTAGGACATGCTACGCGTTGCATACCAATTATACAATCTTTTTTAAAAGACAATCACAAAGTAATTATTGGTACTTCTGGAAAGCAAGAAGCATTGTTGAAACAAGAATTCCCTTATGTAACTTTTATTGAATTAAAAGGATATAACGTTGAATACCCTGAAAATGGAGCAATGATTTCAAAGATGTTGACTCAACTTCCGAAAATTAAAAAAGCTATACAAGAAGAACAGGAATGGTTAGCAGCAATTATTGATAAATACAAAATTGATCAAGTAGTTTCTGATAATCGATATGGTTTATGGAACAATAAAATAGAGTCGACTTTAATTACTCACCAGTTATTTATTAAAGCTCCAACAGGAGAGTGGTTAATTGAAAAAATACTTAATAATTATTTGGCAAATTTTGATGAAGTATGGATTCCAGATATTGAAGGGGAGAATAACCTTAGTGGCGATTTGGCTCATAAAAAACCATTACCTCATAATTATAAGTTTATTGGGCCTTTATCAAGATTTTCTTCATTAAAAAAGGCATGTGATTTCTCGGAAGAATATGATTTTATAGCTATTGTTTCTGGTCCAGAACCCCAACGAACAATTTTTGAAAAGCTAATATTAGAGCAAGTAAGGGATACAAATTTAAAAGGAGTATTAGTAAGAGGTTTGCCTGACTCTAATGAAAAATTGAAAATTGAAAACTCAGCAATTCAAATTTACAATCATCTTGAAACCAATGAATTTTTAAATTACCTTCAAAAAAGTAAAGTGGTGATTAGCCGTTCTGGTTACAGCACGATTATGGATTTAGCTACATTGGGTAAAAAAGCGATTTTAGTTCCCACACCCGGACAAACAGAGCAAGAATATTTAGCCCAATACCATCAAGAAAAAGGGCAGTTTTATACTCAAAAGCAAAGTGAATTTGATTTAGAGAAGGCAGTGAAAGAGGTAAAAAATTACAGTGGATTTGTAATGTAAATTATTTTACTAACCCTTCAGCAAAAACTCTTGTTTCATTATTTGTTTTCACATAATCCTCGTAGCTAGGATTTTTAATGAAAGAGATAGCTTCCATGCATTTTTGATTAATCTCAGCAATATCTAAAAACTTGATTTTATCTTTTAAAAATGCATCAACAGCAACTTCGTTTGCAGCATTTAAAATGCAAGCTAAATTTCCGCCCTTATCCATCGCTTCATAAGCTAGAGCTAAATTTTTAAATGTTTCTTTATCTGGTTGCTCAAAGGTTAAGTTTGGGTAATCCATAAAGTTAAATCGTGGCGATTTAGAAGTTAAACGATAAGGATATGACAATGCATATTGAATAGGTTGTTTCATGTCTGGCAACCCCATTTGAGCTTTCATGCTGCCATCTTCAAATTGAACAAGCGAATGAACAATAGATTGGGGATGAACTATTACATCAATTTGTTCTGGCTTTAAGTTGAACAACCATTTTGCTTCAATAACCTCTAAACCTTTGTTCATTAAAGTAGCAGAGTCGATAGTGATTTTTGCTCCCATTTCCCAGTTAGGGTGTTTTAGCGCTTGTTCTTTTGTGATGTTTAATAAATCTTCTCTTTTTTTACCTCTAAATGGTCCACCTGAAGCGGTTAAATATATTTTTTCAATAGGATTTAATAATTCTCCAGTTAAGCATTGAAAGATTGCAGAATGTTCTGAGTCAACAGGGTAAATATGCACACCATTTTCTCGAGCTAATTTGGTGATTAATTCCCCAGCAACCACAAGGGTTTCTTTGTTGGCAAGCGCAATAGTTTTTTTAGCATTAATTGCATTAATAGTTGGTTTTAACCCAGCATAACCTACTAAAGCTGTAAGAACAATGTTAATGCTCTCCATTTCCACAATTTGAGCTAAAGAATCTGTTCCAGAAAATACTTTAATATCGTTTTCCCACAAAGCTTCCTCTACTTTTTTGTAATGTGCTTCATTTGCAATTACAACAGTATTAGGTTTAAATTTTAAAGCTTGTTCAATTAATAAATCAGCATTATTGTTTGAAGTTAACACTTCAACTTCAAATTTATCGGCATGTTCTTCTATTACTTCTAGAGCTTGGGTTCCTATAGAACCAGTAGAACCAAGTATGGCAATTTTTTTCTTTTCCAAGAGTTATTTTTTTCTTGAGTTAGTTTTTATTTCATTCATCAACACTTGTTGTGCTTGAGAAAATGATTCGATATGTAAATAATGACCACCACCAGTTTCGGCAATATCAGTCATCGATTTTATTGTCCATTTTTCGTTTTTAACTCCAACAACGGAGATAGTAACACCTTTTTTAAGATTAGCTTCTACATCACTTAAAATTCCTTTATCCCCTTTATCTAAATTAAATGCACCATCTGTAGCAATAATTACTTGATTGTTTCCTTCTTCAATAAAACTAGATCGGGCAACTTGATAAGCTTTTTTAATTCCTTTTCCACCAGCGGTATAACCACCAGCTTCTAACTCTTGAATCAATTTGGTGATTTCAGCTTTGTTAGTTACATAATTAGACTCTAAAATTGTTTCTGTTGAGGAAGCGTAGGTAACAATAGCTAATTTATCAATTGTTCTCAATCCGTTTAATAACTCTATCATAGAAGCTTTAAGCAAATCTAAACGGCCTTTTTGTTTCATCGATACAGAAACATCAATACAGAAAACAACATTATTAGGAGCGTATAAATTAACAGGAAGTGCAGCGGTTGAAATGGTATCTTCTGGTTCTGGAATTATTTCAGGCTCAACAGGAATAGTATCTTCTACTATTGCTAATTCTTCTTCTGTTGGCTCTCCTAATTGAAATTCGATTGTGTTGTTATTTTTGTTTACATATACATCTTGTTCTTTGGTTCCATATCCTTCAGCGTTAACCACAAAATAATAGTTATCCCATTTTAAGTTTTGGATGATTTCACCGTTTTTATCAGTCCTCAAATTTTTATAAACTAATCCATCCCAAATAATTTCAACGGTAGCATTTTCAATTGGTTTTTTTGTGTTTACATCAATTACATTAATTTTTAAATCCGATTTTAAATCAACAGGTTGTTTATTTACTTTAAAATCAGGACAAGCTAACGATTCATTAATGTCAAATGTTTTTGCTTCTCCTTCAATAGTAAATGTAATCGGTTCATTGTTTACACTTACCCATACAGGTACATCTTTTTTAAATTTCCCTTTTCGTTTTGGAGTGTATTTAATTCGAACAATTACGGTGCTATCGGGAGCTATTTCTTTATTAGAAAACTTTGCATCAATCCCGTAAGGCTCTTCAATTCTTAATATAAACGCAGGTACTTTCCCTGCATTCGTCAATGTAAAATCAAAATACTTTTGGTCTTCAGTGTTTAACTCTCCAAAATTATGGTGCGACGTATTGAATACAACTTGCGCTTTAAGAAAGGGAGTAATTATAAGAAATAGAATGACTAGTATTTTGTTCATTACAATCTGGTATTCAAAATTTTAATATGTTCTGCAAACTTGTTGCCAAAGGTAAAAGAAATATAATCGACTTTAAATTTTAAATGGAGTTAATTCGTCAGCAATTTTTCTGTCGTTTGATAAGCGAGGCAATTTATTTTGACCACCTAATTTTCCAATACTTTTCATGTAATCATTAAAAGCATTTGGTTTTAATGGGGTGATTTTGAGTGTACTTAACATATCTCCTATTCTTAAGTCTTTATAATAAGAGTTTTTACCTTGCAGTAAAGTATCTATTTTATTTGCAATGTTTTTTAAATCAACGCCTTCAGTTGTAAACTCAACAAACCATTCGTGGTATGCGATTCCTCCTTCTGGAGGATTTACTTGAGGAGCAACGTGGTATTCTTTTACTTCAATTTTTAATTCTTCTGTAGCTTTTTGCAAGGCATAATCAACTTCTTCACCAATTACATGTTCTCCAAACGCAGAGGTAAAATGTTTTATTCTTCCAGAAACAACAATCCGATATGGATTTAAAGAAACAAATTTTACCGTATCTCCAATACTATAGCCCCATAGACCTGCATTGGTATTTAAGATTAAAGCATAATTTTTATTTAGCTCTACATCTTTTAATGAAATTCGAGAAGGATTTTCATCAAAATATTCATCAGCAGGAATAAATTCAAAAAAGATACCTGCATTTATGTTTAGCAATAATCCTTCTTCTTTTTGAGAGTCTTGAAAAGCAATAAACCCTTCAGATGCTGGATAGGTTTCTATGCTGTCGATATGTTTTCCAATTGTGCTTTCAAATTTTGCTCGATAAGGCTCAAAATTTACTCCCCCATAAATAAACAACGAAAATTCAGGAAATATTTCCGCAATGTTTCTTTTTCCGGTAGTTTCTATCAGCTTGTCAAAATACATTTGAACCCATGGCGGAATACCAGAAATTAGGGTCATTTTTTCATTTACAGTCTCTTTAATTATTGCACTTATCTTAGTTTCCCAATCATCTATACAATTGGTTTCATAAGAAGGCAACCTGTTTTTTTGTAAGTAACTAGGAACATGATGAGCTACTATGCCGGATAATCTTCCAACAGGAACTTTAAGCGAATTATCTAATTCAGGACTTCCTTGTAGAAAAATCATTTTACCATTAACAAAATCAGTTTTTTTGGTTTCGTTGATGTAACATAAAATAGCATTTTTAGCTGCTTTGATCTGTTCGTTTAACGATTCTACTGTGTTTGGAATATATTTAGCTCCTGAAGTAGTGCCTGAGGTTTTAGAAAAGTAATTAGGTAAGCCAGGCCACAATATATTTTCTTGTCCTGCTTTTATTTTTTCGATGTAGGGTTTTAAATCTTCATAATCTTTAACAGGAACATTTTTTTTAAATGATTCATAGTCTGTTATCATTTGGAAATTATGATCTTTTCCGAATTCTGTATTTCCCCCTTGTTTAATAAGGGTTGTAAAAACTTTTTCTTGAGAAACAATTGGGTTATTGCTCCATTTTGCAATTTTATTGCAAACGAATTTAGCGTAAAGTAAACTAAGGGAAGCTTTTATGCTCATTTTAAAAATTATTGTTAACGAAGTTAATCAGATTTACACAAAAAAAAAATCCCAGAGAAATTAATCAATGGGATTTTTAGTAATCAAAATAAACTATTTTAAATAGTCATAATATCTTTTTCTTTAGCATCAATTAAAGCATCAACTTTAGCAATAAAAGTATCGGTAAGTTTTTGAACACTTGCTTCAGCATCTTTACTCATGTCATCGCTTAAACCATCGTTATTCAATTTTTTTATTTCATCATTTGCATCTTTACGAGAATTTCTAACTCCAACTTTTGCATGCTCTCCTTCCGCTTTCGCTTGTTTAGTTAAATCTCTCCTACGCTCTTCTGTTAGCATAGGCACATTAATTAAAATGCTTTCTCCATTATTTTGTGGATTTAGACCTAAGTTTGCATTTATAATAGCTGTTTCAATTGGTTGAGTCATACTCTTCTCCCATGGTTGAACAGAGATTGTTCTACCATCTAAGGTGTTTACGTTTGCAACTTGAGATAAAGGAGTCATTGAGCCATAATAGTCAACCATAACGCTACTAAGCATCATTGGACTAGCTTTTCCCGCACGTATTTTTTGTAATTGCTTTTCAAGATGAACTAAAGCTGCTTCCATTGCCTCTTTAGTTGAATCAAGTATAAATTGTACGTCTTCGTTCATAATGATAAATTTTTATCAAAAATAACTAAAATTATAATTTTACGACTGTTCCTATTTGTTCTTGTTGAGCGATAACTTTTTTCAGGTTCCCTGGCGTGTCCATATCAAAAACAATAATTGGTAAGTCATTTTCTTTACATAATGTAAATGCTGTCATATCCATTACATTCAGACCTTTTTCATAAACTTCATCAAAAGTAATGGAGTCATATTTAGTTGCTGTTGGATCTTTTTCTGGATCTGCTGTATAAATCCCATCAACTCTAGTTCCTTTTAAAATCACATCTGCTTCAATTTCTATTGCTCTTAAACTTGCAGCTGTGTCTGTTGTAAAATAAGGATTACCTGTTCCAGCTCCAAATATTACTACTCTTCCTTTTTCTAAATGGCGAACTGCTCTTCTTTTTATAAAAGGCTCAGCAATTTCTTTCATTTCAATTGCTGTTTGCAATCTTGTTTTTACATCTGCTGCCTCTAATGCTGATTGAAGTGCCATACTGTTTATAACGGTTGCTAACATTCCCATGTAATCTCCTTGTGTTCTCTCCATTCCACCTTCTTCGGCTTGAATACCTCTAAAAATGTTTCCTCCTCCAATTACTATTGCAACTTCAACTCCTTGGTTTACTATTTCTTTAATTTCTTTTGCGTACTCAGATAAACGATTGTTGTCAATACCAAATTGTTTGTTACCCATTAACGACTCTCCGCTGAGTTTTAGTAGAATTCTTTTAAACGCCATATTTTATTTTATTAATTTTTGGGCAAAAAAAAGAGAGAATTTAAATTCTCTCTTTTTAATAATTAAATATGTTATCCTAACATTATTCGCTTAAAGCTAGTAACGGTTAATCCGCTTTCAACTTCAGCTAATGCTTGACTTACAGTTTTTTTGTTGTCTCTTAATGACGGTTGGTTTAATAAAGTATTTTCTTTTAAGAATTTCTTTACTTTACCTTCAGCAATTTTATCAACCATTTCTGCAGGTTTACCTTCAGCTAATGCTTGTTCTTTACCTACTTCTAATTCTCTAGCAATAGTAGCTTCGTCTACTTGATCTTCGTTTAATGCGATAGGAGCCATAGCAGCAACTTGCATTGCAACTTGTTTTCCTGCATCAGCAATTGCATCTCCACCTTTGTTTAACCCAACTATAGAAGCTAATTTGTTACCAGGGTGATTATAAGCAACTACATGCTCAGCTTCAACAACTTCAATTGCAGAAACATCAATTTTTTCGCCTATAACACCTGTTTGCTCAATAATTTTATCACCAACAGTTAAGCCGTTTCCAGCATAACTTAAAGCTTTAACTGCATCAACGCTAGTAGCGTTGTTAGCAATTGCTAAGTCTAAAATAGTATTAGCAAAAGCACCAAAATCAGCGTTTTGAGCTACGAAATCTGTTTCACAGTTTACAACAACCATAACAGCTTTTTTACCATCTGCTGTAGTTTTTGCAATAACTAAACCTTCATTAGCATCTCTATCACCTCTTTTAGCGGCAACCTTTTGTCCTTTTGCTCTTAATATATCAATGGCTTTTTCGAAATCGCCTTCAGCTTCTACTAAGGCTTTTTTGCAGTCCATCATACCTGCACCTGTTTGTTTACGTAATTTGTTTACGTCTGCTGCTGTAATGTTTGACATTTTTATCTTTTATTTAATAAGAATGAATTAATCTTTTTTTTCTGTTTCTGCTACTTCTTCAGCTTTCTTTTCAGCTTTAGGAGCTTTTTCAGTCTTTACTTTTTCTCTTTCTTGTTTTCTTTCTGCTAAAGCTTCTGTAATACTTCCGCAAACAAGATCAATAATTTTTTCGATAGACTTAGAAGCATCATCATTCGCTGGAATAGGGAAATCTACTAAAGTAGGATCTGAATTCGTATCTACTATAGCAAATGTTGGAATACCTAATTTCTTAGCTTCAGCAATTGCAATGTGTTCTTTCATAATATCAACTACAAAAATTGCAGCTGGTAATCTAGTTAAATCAGCAATAGAACCTAAGTTTCTTTCTAATTTTTCTCTTTGACGAGCAATTTGTAAACGCTCTCTTTTTGATAATGTAGCCATTGTACCATCTTCACCCATCTTATCGATAGTAGCCATTTTTCTAACAGCTTTTCTAATAGTAACAAAGTTAGTTAACATACCACCTGGCCATCTTTCAGTCACGTAAGGCATGTTAATATTTTTGATTTTGTCGGCAACAATGTCTTTAGCTTGTTTTTTTGTAGCTACGAACATAATTTTTTTACCTGATTTTGCAATTTGACTAAGAGCAGCAGAAGCTTCCTCTAATTTTGCAGCAGTTTTATGTAAGTCGATAATGTGAATACCATTACGCTCCATAAAAATGTAAGGAGCCATTTTAGGGTTCCATTTTCTTTTTAGGTGACCAAAGTGTACACCTGCTTCTAGTAATTCTTGAAAATTTACTTTTGACATTTGTTTATTGTTTACATTCTTTAATAACTCAATTCTTGTAGTAGGGCATATGCCATCTCAAAAATTTAGATACTAAACAATAGATTATAAAATTCGGCTTTATGCCAAATATCTTAACGTTTACTAAATTGGAATTTTTTACGAGCTTTAGGCTGTCCTGGTTTTTTACGTTCAACCATTCTAGGATCTCTAGTTAATAAGCTTTCTGGTTTCATTAATGCTTTGTTATCTTCATTAATTTTTACCAATGCTCTAGCTATTGCATGTCTAACAGCTTCTGCTTGACCATTGATTCCACCACCATATACATTAACTTTAACGTCAAATGTATCTTTTGTTTCAGTAGCAACAAATGCTTGTTGTACTTTACCTTGTAATATAGATGTAGGAAAAAACACTTTGTAATCTTTTTTATTAACTGTAATGTTTCCTTTTCCTTTAGAAAGGTAAACTCTAGCTACAGCTGTTTTTCTTCTTCCCGTTGCGTTAGTAACTTCCATGCTTATTATTTAATCTCTGTTAATTTTAATGTTTGAGGTTTTTGAGCTTCATGTGGATGTTCTGCACCAGCATACACAAATAAGTTTTTGTACATAGCTCTACCTAATTTATTTTTTGGCAACATTCCTTTTACAGCTTTTTCAACCATACGAATAGGATTTTTAGCCATTACTTCTTTAGCCGTAGCACTTTTCTGACCACCAGGGTATTCAGAATAAGTAATGTATTTTTTATCTTCCCACTTGTTACCTGTAAGGTTAATGTGTTCTGCGTTTATAACAATAACGTTATCACCACAGTCAACATGAGGAGTGAAATTTGTTTTATGCTTACCTCTAATAAGGTTTGCAACTTTACTACCTAGTCTTCCTAGTGTTTCGTCTTTAGCATCTATTAATACCCAGTTTTTATTAACTGTAGCACTATTTGCTGAAATTGTTTTGTAACTTAATGTGTCCACGTAAATATACTTTTAATCAATCAGTTATTACATTATACCCTAAATTGGGGCTGCGAATTTATGACTATTTTTTTAATGCACCAACATTATTAACAATTTATTTGTTAATAATTGAATAAAATAGAACAAGAAGGCTTTAAAATAAAAAACTTCTTAAAATAATATTAAGAAGTTTAATGTATTGAAAAGAATAAGGAGTTTATTTTAATTCCCCTGTATCTTGTGCTTTTTTATTGTATTTCTTTTGTAGAATAAGCCAATAGAATAATCCTACAAATCCTAATGCTATAAATGCATAGTTTGGAATGTTTCCTAATTTTTCAAAAACTCCGAAAAATGCATAAAAAACATCTTTTAACCAGTAAACAAAATCAGCCATAATATTAATTTTAGACAACAAATTTAAAACTAATCTTTAATTAACAAAACAAAAAAAGAACTTATTTAATTAATATTACAAAATGCTTCTCGAAATTTTTAAATCTAATAAGAGTATAGTTGGAGTATTAGTTGTAATACTTTCAATTGTTTTGTGGATGCCTGGTTTTTTTATTTCACAAGAAGTTATTTTAAAAACCCAGGTTGCTAATTTTAATGGGATTGATTTTTTATTTTCCCCAAGATGGCTAAATATTATTATAACGTCTTTGTTAATTAGTGGGCAAGCTATTTATTTAAACTATATTGTTAGCACTAATAAGTTACTTAAATCTAACTCTTTTTTAGTTGCAGTATTTTATGTGTTGCTTAATGGTGCTGGCTTAGTTTTATTTTCTCTTAACTTATTATTAGTTGTTAATACTCTTGTGTTGTTGTTAATTCATCAACTTTTTAAGTTGTACAACTTACAACAAGCAAATGCTACTATATTTAATGTAGGTTTTTTTCTTGGTTTAGCTGTCGTTCTTTATAATCCATTTATTTTGCTTTTGCCACTTGCAATTTTTGGAATAGCTTATGTTAGAACTCCCAAAGGAAAAGATTTTCTAATATTGATAATAGGATTTTTAGTGCCATTTATTTATTGGGTTACTTATTTATATTTAAACAATCAGCTTATTTTTACTATTGATAATTATCTGCTTTTTCATTCCGACAAAATTGATAAAGTAATTATTAAAAACTATTATTTTTTAAGTTTTGTGAGTTTCCTTTCTATTTTGGCAATATTTAATCTAATACTTTTAATAGGTAGAAATGTTGTAAAAACTAGAAAATTGTTAATGATGGTATTTCTTTTAATGGGAGTAAGTGCGTTAACTTATTTTTTTAAATTACAAGATTTACGTTTTACATACCTTATTTTAATTGTGCCATTATCTATTATTTTGGCTAACTTTTTTACAGGTATTAAAAAAAGAGCGATTGGAGAATTAGCGTTTATGCTCCTATTAGTATCTATAATATTAGACTACTTTTTATAGAAATTCATATCGGTTACATACTTAAATACTGGTTCAGTTAATAAGTAGCGCACATCTTTTTTATCTTTAATCGCTTTTCTGATAAAGCTAGCTGAAACTTTCATTACAGGAGCATCACAAACAATTACATTTTTATGTTGAGCCAAAGTGTTTTCTGTTTCAGTTTGCTCAATTACTTCAGTCCTTTCTTGTTCAGTTAATGCTCTAGGATAAACATAAATCATATGATTATTTAAAATCTGATCAAAGTTTTTCCATTTATGAAGTGTGCGTAAGTTATCTTCACCCATAATAAGTGAAAACTCATGCTTAGGATGTTTTTCTTTAAGATAGGCTAAGGTGTTAGAAGTATAAGAAGGTTGAGGAAGCTTAAATTCTATATTTGAAGCGGTTAGTTTAGTGTTGTCTTCAACAGCAATTTCAACCATGGCTAAACGATGGTAATCTTCCAGTAAAGTATTTTTTTTCTTTAAAGGATTTTGCGGGGTAACGACTAACCAAACTTGATCAAGCTCAGTAAAATCTGCCATATAATTAGCAATAATTAGATGACCGACATGAATAGGGTTGTATGTGCCAAAGTATAAACCTATTTTCATGGCTAACCTATTTCTTCAAAAACGATTTTACAATGTGTAAGGCTTCTTTTTGAGATTCTTCAAGATTAGAGTTTACTATAATAGTATCAAACCATTTTGCATAAGATAATTCTTTACCCGCTTTGGCTAATCTTTTTTGAATTTTTTCTTCATCCTCTGTTCCCCTTCCTCTTAATCTTTCTTCTAAAGCTTCCATTGAAGGGGGTTGGATAAAAATAGCCATCGCTTTTTCACCAAAATGTTTTGTTAAACTTAATCCTCCCTCAACGTCAACGTCAAAAATTACATTTTTTCCGCTATTCCAAATTCTGTTAATTTCAGTTTTTAAAGTTCCATAATAATTATCTTTATAAACTTCCTCCCATTCTACAAATTCATTGTTGTCAATTCGTCTTTTAAAATCTTCAGTAGATAAAAAATGATAGTCAACACCGTCTTTTTCATTTTCTCTTTTTTCTCTATTGCATGCCGAAATTGAAAATTCTAATCCTAAATCTTGCTCTAACAAAAATTTAGTAATTGAAGTTTTTCCTGCTCCCGATGGGGCACATAAAATAATACACTTTCCTTCCATCTTCCTTTATAATATGTTTAATGCTTGTTCTTTAATTTTTTCTAGCTCATCTTTCATTTTCACCACAATTTTTTGAATGTCAGCGTGGTTAGCTTTAGAGCCTAAGGTATTAATCTCTCTTCCAATTTCTTGAGAAATAAAACCTAATTTTTTTCCTTCAGAAATATCAGAATTTAGGGTTTCTAAAAAATAATTGCAGTGAGTTGTTAGCCTAGTTTTTTCTTCAGTAACATCAAATTTTTCGATGTAAAAAATTAACTCTTGTTCAAACCTGTCGTTGTTGATGTTTTGTTCACCAACAGCTTCTTTTAAGTGGTTGCTAATTCTTTCTTTTACTGTAGTTATTCTTTCTTCATCATATTGTTCTACCTCAGCTAAAAGCGAAACAATATTATTTATTCTTAACGTAAGCTCTTCAAGTAATGATTTTCCTTCGTCTCTTCTAAAATTATCGAGAGCAATAATAGCTTCTTTTATTGTTTTTTCAATTTCTACCCATTCAGTTTCGTCTAATTCAGACTTTTCTGATTTATAAACGTCAGGCATTTTAGCAACAATAGAAACAAGATTTTCATTAGTAGTTGCTTCATTTAAATCTGCTAAAACATCTTTCAGTTCGGTATAGTATTTTTTAAAAAGGTCTTTGTTTAGGTTAACTGATGATTGTTCAGCTAGTAATTCTACATAAAGATTAAACTCGATCTTTCCTCTCTCCAATTCTTTGTTAATCAATGATCTAACCGGCAATTCTTTTTCCTTATAAAAAGAAGGCATTCGTACAAACATGTCAGCCTGTTTACTGTTTAGCGATTTTATTTCTACGCTAATTTTTTTGTTATTTACTTCGGCAGTTGCTTTGCCAAAGCCAGTCATCGATTTAATCATAAATTATTTTTGAACTACAAAGTTAATAAACCTATTGGTTTTTTGATGAGATTGGCTTACTAACTAAGTAAACCCCACTAAAAATTAAAATAGCAGCAATTAATTTAATCCATGTAAAACTGTCTTTTCCAACAGAAATAGCAAAAAAAGCAGCAATAACTGGTTGTAAATAAATATATGTAGAAACGGTTGATGGGCTTAGTTTTTTAAGGCCATAAATATTAAATAAGTAGGCAAAAAATGTTGTGCCAATAATTACAAATAAAAATTTCAACCAAATTTCTGGGTTGAATGAACTCCATTCTATTTCACTAGCTTGTGAAATCCCGAATGGGAGCACATAGATAAATCCAAATGTAAATACCCATTTAATTACAGTAATGGGTTTGTACTTGCTCATTAGTGGCTTAACCAACACTAAATAGATACCATACGATAGAGCATTTAAAAATATAAAAGTATCGCCAACAATAGTGTCTGAGCCAAAAGCAAATCCTTTTTTAAATAAAAGAATAATTAATGCTCCAGCAATACCTAGTGTAATACCTAGAATTTTGTTTGCGGTGATTCTAGTTTTTAAAATTATGGCAGAAACAATTAAAACTAATATGGGGTTAGAGGTCATTATTATTCCTGCATTTATGGGATTGGTTAAGTTTAAACCATAAAAAAACATCATCTGATTTGCGGCAACACCAAAAAATCCGCAAACGGCAAGTTTTAATAAATCTTTTTGCTCAACTTTTTCTTTAATATAAGAACCAATAGCAAAAAAGAGCATCAAAGCACCAAGAACTCTACAAAATATAAAACCAAAAGGTAAAATATAAGCAGGCATTACATCTTTAGCTATAGAATAATTTATGCCATAAATTAAATTTGCACCAAGAATTGCCAAATGAGCTTTTAAGTTTGTACTCATATCAGTTTAGCTGCTGCTTCAATTATTTTTTTAGCATTTCCAACAAATATTTCAGAATTGATAATAATTACCGGACGTTTTAAAAAAGTATATTCATCAAGAATTAATTTTTTAATGTCAGTTTCAGATAAATCTTTATTTCCAAGGTTTAATTCTTTGTATTTCATTGCTCTACGGCTAAATAAGCTTTCGTACGACCCACTCATTTCTGCCATTTTCTCTAACTGAGCTTCAGTTATTTTATTAGTTTTGATATCTTGATATTCAAAAGAGTCATCAAGACCAAGATCTTTTATAATTCTGTTGCAAGTAGAACAAGTAGATAGGTAATAAATTTTTTTCATCGCTAAATTTTATAATGTCCAAAAGTAATAAAGTAACCGATTTATTTTCAGCAAAAAGAATTGCAATTCCAATTGCTATTGGATTTCTAGTTGCTGGTTATATGCTTTGGGATAAAACAAATTGGAAATCACTACAACAAATTGATTGGACTTATGAAATGTTTGGGTGGTTACTTGTAGCTGTTTTAATGATGGTGATTAGAGATTTAGCCTACATGTATCGAATTAAAGTACTGACCGAGAATGTCTTATCTTGGAGAAAAAGTTTTGATGTAATCATGTTATGGGAATTTGCTTCTTCAATTACACCTTCAGTTGTTGGCGGAAGCGGGGTAGCAATGTTCATACTAAATAAAGAAGGAATTAGTTTAGGAAAGAGTACTGCTGTAGTTATGGTTACAGCTTTGTTAGATGAATTGTTTTATGTGATTATGGTGCCTTTGGTTATTCTCTTAATAGGGACTCAACATCTTTTCCCCATTGAATTAAGTAAAACAGTATTTGGCATTACACTTTCTACCAAGGAAATTTTTATGGTTGGCTATGTATTCATTTTGTTTTTGGTGACGTTAATATTTTATGGAGTATTTGTTAATCCTCAGCGATTAAAGAATAGTTTAGTAAAGCTTTTCAGTATTAAAATTTTACGCAAGTGGCAAATAAAAATTGAGAAGTTAGGAGATGATTTAATTCAAACCTCTGCAGAGCTTAAAAATAAATCATTCTTATTTTGGGTGAAAGCTTTTGGAGCAACTATTTTTTCTTGGACTGCTCGTTTTTGGGTTGTAAACTTTTTAATCTTGGCGTTTACTGACGTCTCGAGCCATTTTTTAATTTATGGTAGACAATTGGTAATGTGGGTAATTTTATTAATTAGTCCAACACCAGGAGGTACTGGAGTTGCTGAATTTGCTTTTAATGGTTTTTTACAAGACTTTATTCCTATTGGATTAGCAGGATTGTTGGTCGTGTTGTGGAGATTAATCAGCTATTACCCTTATTTGTTTATTGGTGCATTTGTTTTGCCAAAATGGATAAAGAGAATTAACTAGGCCTTAATTCCAATTACACAAACATCATCCAATTGTTCTAGATCACCCTTCCATTCTTCAAAAGCCTCATCTATTAATTGCTTTTGTTTTTCAATTGTTTCGTTTTGGATTGAAAGCAGTAATTTTTTAAAGTTAGCAGCTTTCATTTTTTTCCCTTTTTCTCCGCCAAATTGATCTGAATACCCATCAGAAAAAATATAAACACTATCGCCTTTTTGTAACTCGATTGTATGGGTAGTAAAAGCTAAATTCTCCGAATACTTTCCAATAGGTTGTTTGTTAGCTTTTACTTCTTCTATTTGCGTAGCGTTTTTTCTAATAATCCATAAGGGATTGTTAGCGCCAGCATACTTTAAAACATTGCCTTCTAAACTACAAAGAGCAATGTCCATTCCATCTTTTACCTCATCTTCACTTTTTTCAAACTCAGAAATTACAATCTCCCTAGTCTTATTTAGTATTTCTCCTGGGTCAGTTAATCCATGCTCTCGTACACTTCTATTTAATCCATTATTGCAAATTACACTCACCATAGCTCCAGGAACACCATGTCCAGTACAATCTGCAGCTGCAAATAGTATTTTATTATCTTTGAGTTCTAGCCAGTAAAAATCTCCAGCAACAATGTCTTTGGGTTTGTATAAAATAAAACTTTCTTGTAAATATTCTTTAACTAATTTATTTGGAGGTAAAATAGCATTCTGAATCCGCTTTGCATACTGAATACTATCTGTTATTTCTTTGTTTTTTTCTTCCAGCTCAGTATGAGCCAACTCAATTATTCCTTTTTGTCTACGAGTAACATTTAACCTATTTATTACAAAAAATAAGAAAATACCCACTAATCCTAATCCACTTGCAGTTGCATAAGTGATTATTTTTTGTTTAGCTTTTGCTTCTTTTTCTATAGCTAATTGTTTCTCATGTTCTTTGTCATTAATCGCTTGCTCTTTTTCATATTCATACTTCGCTTGTTGTTGGGCTGCTGCTCTAATATTTTCTTCGCTAGCTATACTATCACGCATTTGTATTTCAAGGTTGCGCATTTCAAAAGCTTCTTTATACTTTCCTTGTTTAGTCGCAATTAAACTTAAAAGTCCAGCGTTTCTTTCGATTAGACTAGGAAAACCTATTTCTTTTGCAAGCTGCAATCCTTTTTCAGCCATAGTTCTTGCTTTGGCAAATTCAGAGTTTTGATAATTATCAAGGCCAATATTGTTATAGGAAGAAGAAGCTCCTTCTTTATCACCAATTTCTTCTCTGATTTTTATGCTTTTTAGCCAATATTCTTCATTTAGAGATTTATTTCCAAGAATTTTATAGATATATCCAATATTGTTGTAGGATGAAGCCATACCTCTTTTGTCACCAATTTCTATAGAGATATTTAGGCCTTTAAAACAATATTCAAGAGCCTTTTCTAAATCATTTTTTGCTTGAAAAACACCTGCAATATTATTATAAGAGCCAGACATTCCTAATTTATCTTTATTAGAAATTCTTATTTCTAAACTTTTTTGATAATACTCCAATGCAAGGTCTAAATCTTTTTGTATTTTATAGATTTGGCCAATATTATTTAAAGAAACCGCAGCCCCTCTAATATCACTTAATTCTTCTTGTATTTTTAATCCTTTATGAAAATAATTTAGAGCTAAAGCTATATCTCCTTGGTTTTTGTATATACCTCCAAAGTTATTATATAGTATTGCTAATCCCTTTTTATCATTTAATTCCTTTCTAACTTCAAGGCATTTGTGATTATAAAAAAGAGCGGAATCAATATCTCCATTATTCATATGAATAAAGCCAAGATTATTTAAAGCACTCGCTAAAGACTTTTTTAAGGTAAGAGATTCTTTTTTAGATGTATTTTTTGATAGAGAATTTTTAATAAGAGAGTACTGATAATATTGATACTTTTCCCAATCGTCATGCATCATGTTTTCACAAATACTACTTAATGATTGTATTTTAAGTGTATCATCTTTTGTTGAGTGAAATAATTTTAATGAATTATCAATTAATTCTTTATCTCCTTTAGTTAAATCGTCTAAGTCTAAACTATCAATTAAATAAAAAGTTTTATCAGCAAAGTTTTGAGTAGTCCCTAAGAAGGGAATTAAGAAAAATAATATGATTAGTTTTTTTTTCATTTTTAGAAATCTAAAATAGTTGAATTTTTTCAGTTAGGCAATAGTGTTTATCTTTTAAACAAATGAGTACTTTTGCCTTCACATTTTATGGCAACAATAAAAGAAATACAAGCTCCTATAGCTGAAGAAATGGAAAAATTTGAATCTTGGTTTCGAGATTCGATGAAAAGCCGTGTTTCTTTATTGAATAATATAATGCACTATATTATTAAGCGTAAAGGGAAACAAATGCGTCCGATGTTTGTTTTCTTATCGTCAAAACTTTTTGCCCCTGCGAATGACTCCACTTATCGTGCGGCATCTATGATTGAGTTGTTGCATACCGCAACTTTAGTTCATGATGACGTAGTAGATGATTCTAATAAGCGAAGAGGTTTTTGGAGTATAAATGCCATTTGGAAAAATAAAATTGCAGTTTTAGTTGGAGATTACCTACTTTCAAAAGGATTGTTGTTAGCAGTTGAGAATAAAGAGTATGATTTATTAGAAATCATGTCAAACTCTGTAAGAGAGATGAGTGAAGGAGAACTGTTGCAAATTGAAAAAGCTAGGAAATTAGATATTACGGAAGATGTTTATTTTGATATTATTCGTCAAAAAACGGCAACGTTGATTGCTTCTTGTTGCGCTGCTGGTGCAAATGCTGCTAAAGCAACACCTGAGCAAGTTGAGAAAATGCGTTTATTTGGAGAGTATACAGGTATTGCTTTTCAAATAAAAGATGATTTGTTTGATTATGGTAGCGATGGTAAAACAATAGGAAAACCTACAGGCATAGACATAAAAGAAAAGAAAATGACTTTGCCATTGATTTTTGCCTTGAGTAAAGCTAGTTTTTTCGAAAAACGAAAAATGATAAGTATAGTTAAACACAATAATAACAATACAAAAAAAGTAAAACAAGTTATTGATTTTGTAATAGCAAGCGGAGGGTTAGATTACGCCCAAAAAGCTATGCTAGATTACAAAGAAAAAGCTTTGACTATATTAAAAGAGTTTGAACAAAACGAAGCAAACATGGCGTTGGCGAATCTTGTTATATATACAACCGAAAGAACCAAATAAACATTAACGTTCAATTTATTATTTTTGAATAAACAATTGTAAAAAATGAAGAATTTTCTAATCATTTCACAAATCGCTTTCCTTTTATTTTCATGTGCTCCAAAAGAGATTGAAAAGATTGAAGCAAGTTTTGAAGATGGTAAACCAAAGTTAGTATGTGTATATCAAAATATTGATGGGGTTGATGTTAAAGTTAAAGAAAGAGAACTTTATAATAATGGCAATGTAAGAATGGAAGGAGTAGTAAAGGATGGACAAAGAGAGGGGTTATGGAAGGTTTATTTTGATGAAGGTACTTTATGGAGTGAAGGCACTTATAAAAATGGAAAAAGAAACGGTGAGGCAAAAAATTACTTCCCAAATGGTAAGTTAAGATATGAAGGATTTTTTACTGATGATAAAAAATCAGGACATTGGAAATTTTATGGTGAAGATGGAAAATTATTAGAGGAGAAAGATTTTTAATGATTCCAAAAAGTACCATAGACGAAATATTTGACGCGGCATTAATTGAAGATGTTGTCGGAGAGTTTGTTGCGTTAAAAAAGCGTGGAGCTAACTACTTAGGTAATTGTCCATTTCATAACGAAAAATCCCCCTCTTTTACTGTTTCTCCTGCAAAAGGAATTTATAAATGTTTTGGATGTGGCAAAGCTGGAAACTCCATTAATTTTATAATGGAACATGAGCATTATTCTTATCCAGAAGCTTTACGTTACTTAGCCAATAAGTATAATATAGAAGTTGAAGAAGAAGAGCAGACAGATGAACAAAAATTGGCAGCAAACGAAAAGGAAAGTTTGTTTGTTGTTTCTAATTATGCTTCAAAATATTTTAAAGACCAAATGCACAATTCCCAAGCCGGAAAGGCAATTGGATTGAGCTATTTTAAAGAGCGAGGATTTAGAGAAGATATTATTGAAAAGTTTGAGTTGGGGTACAGCCCAGATGAATGGAGTGCTTTTACAGATGAGGCTTTAAAGAATGGTCATAGTATTGAATTTCTTGAAAAATCAGGTTTAACAATAGTTAAAGAAGAGAAGAAATTCGATCGTTTTAAAGGACGAGTAATGTTTCCTATTCATAACCTTTCAGGAAGGGTTTTAGGATTTGGAGGTCGTATTTTAAAAACTGAGGCAAAAGCTGCCAAATATTTAAACTCACCAGAATCAGAAATATACCATAAAAGCAAGGTGCTTTATGGTATTTATTTTGCCAAAAAGGAAATTATACAGCAAGATAATTGCTACTTGGTAGAGGGTTATACTGACGTTATTTCTTTACATCAATCAGGTGTTGAAAATGTAGTTTCTTCTTCAGGAACTTCTTTAACGGAGGGGCAAATACGATTAATTAAACGTTTTACCGAAAACATTACAATTCTTTATGATGGAGATGCAGCTGGATTAAAAGCTTCCTTTAGAGGTATTGATATGATTTTGCAAGAAGGGATGAATGTGAGGGTTGTTCTTTTTCCTGATGGTGAAGACCCGGATTCTTATGCTAAAAATCATTCTTCAAATGAGTTAATAGCATATATTAAAGAGCATGCTCAAGATTTTATTCGTTTTAAAACTTCGGTTTTATTAGAAGAAGTTGGAAATGACCCCATTAAAAAAGCTGAATTAATTAAAGAAATTGTTGCTAGTATTGCAATAATCCCTGATCAAATTAAACGTTCTATTTATACGCAAGAATGTAGTTCGCTGCTTGATATAGGTGAGCAGGCATTAATTAACGAAACAAATAAAATTTTACGGGGTAAAGCTTCAAAGCCTCAACAGCAACATTTTGATGATGGTCCACCACCAATTGAAGACTTTTACGAACCACAAGAAGAAAAAAGCTCAAGTATTTCAAGTAAGGTAGCACATTGGGAGCATGAAATTATAAGGTTATTAATTTCTTATGGAGCCGAAATAATTACAGTAGATGTGTTGGGTGAAAATGAAGAAATTCAACAACAAGAAGTAACAGCTGCAGTTTATATTCTGTCTAATATTAATGGTGACGGATTAACGTTTGACAACCCAATACTACAAGAAGCTTTTAATCATTATGTTGAGATGGTAAATGAAGAACGAATTCCAACACACCAAGATTTTATCAATAATTTAAATCAAGATATAAGTAGATTAGCGATTGATGTTCTATCAAACAAATATGAAGTGAGTGAAAATTGGAAAAACCACGGCATTTTTGTTAAAACTGAAGAAAGCCAGGTTAAAATGGCAATATTTAATAGTGTTTTCGCCTTTAAAGCCACGAAGGTAGAATATTTACTTGAAGAGATCGGTTCACAACTTAAAATAGAAAAGAACGATATAGAACAAATTAGGCTAATGACTGAATATAAGCACCTAAAAGGTGTGCAGCGCCAATTGTCTGAAAAACTAGGTCGAATTATTTTAAAGTAATATCATAATTTTTCTTTTGTTGTTTATTTATAAAACAACTTTATTGTGCCTTTTAATTTATCATTTCAAAATAATGTATTGAATTTTGGTTTTTATAATAAAAATACAGAATTAAATTTTGAATTATAAAACATTGTTCTTTATATTTGCATTGATTTTCAGTTACCACTCACCCAGTGAATTGTAATTGTTTATAAAGAAGAAGCGAGAGAATAGGCTCTTTGACCTTCTGGCAACCAACTAAAAGTTCTGTAAAAAGAATTGGAAAACCGGTGCCAAATCCTATCCGCGATGTTGCGGAACATATAAAAAATTGCAAAATGAAAACGAATTATTCATCAATTAAGACAAAAAACTTACTACAAGTAAGTTGTGTTTCTAATTTGCCTTTAAGGGCTCATCATAATTGTGTAGTGCCATTTATGTGCTGTTGTTTCAGTCATTAACATTACCATTTAGTTATTCAATTATTTTCTCGAAAACTTAGGTAATGTTTCTCCAAAACAAAGGAGACAACTATATCTTAAAATCTCATTTTTTATTTTTTAAAATGTTACTACAAACTTATAAATACAACAAAATATTCGGATTAGAATCTGGAGAATCGCTACAAAAGATAGAGATTGCTTATACTACTATAGGTAAGTTAAACTCAACAGGCGATAATGTGATATGGATAACACATGCTTTAACAGCTAATTCAAATCCTGAAGAGTGGTGGAATGGATTAGTTGGTAAAGGCAAATTTTATAATCCTGAAAACTATTTTATTGTTTGCGCAAATGTTTTGGGGTCGGCTTATGGATCTACAGGACCTTTGTCAATTAATCCTGATAATGGAAATAAATATTACCATAGCTTTCCTCAACTTACTATTCGAGATATTGTAAATGGATTTGAGCTGTTGAAAGATTATTTACAGATTAAAAAAATTCAAACTCTTTTAGGCGGTTCATTAGGCGGGCAACAAGCGTTAGAATGGAGCATTATAAATCCATCTTTAATAGAGAATTTAATTTTAATAGCTACTAATGCAAAGCATTCTCCTTGGGGAATTGCTTTTAACGAAAGTCAACGTTTAGCAATTAAAGCTGATAGAAGTTGGTATTCTTACAGCGATGATGCGGGTTTAAAAGGGTTGAAAGCAGCTCGTTCTATTGCATTATTAAGCTATCGTAATTACAATACTTATCGAGCAACTCAAGAGGACAATAGAGAGGGAATTGATTGTTATAAAGCTTCGTCTTACCAAAATTATCAAGGTGAAAAATTAGTTAATCGCTTTAATGCTTTTTCTTACTGGACCTTAAGTAAGGTGATGGATAGTCATGATGTGGGTAGAGGCAGAGGAAGCATTACTAAAGCATTAAATCAAGTTAAAGCAAACACATTAGTTGTAGCTGTAAATTCTGATTTATTGTTTCCAGTTTCTGAGTCAATTTTAATAGCAGATAGCATTAAAGATGCTGAATTGGAAGTAATAGATTCATTATATGGTCATGATGGATTTTTAATAGAAACAGACCAACTAAAAGAATTATTTGAAAAATTTTATTTAACACAAAAATTAAAAACTAAACGATATGAGTACGCTTAATAAAAATATAGGATTAATTGGCTTTGGAGTTGTAGGTCAAGGATTTTACAGCTACTTAGAAGAAAATAAAGAAGAAAAGCTGTTGCCTAAAATTGTTATAAAAAACAACAATAAAGAAAGAGATGAAGTAAAAGCTAAATTTATTACGGAGGCAGATGAAGTTATTAATGATAAATCTGTTGAAACTGTAGTTGAATTAATTAGTGATGATAAAGAAGCATTTGATATAGTTACTAAAGCTTTAAAAGCTGGTAAAAATGTAGTTTCTGCAAACAAAAAAATGATAGCTAACAATCTAGAAAAATTACTTGAACTAGAAAATAAAAGTAAAGGAAGATTTTTGTATGAAGGAGCTGTTTGTGGAAGTATTCCAATTATTAGAACCTTAAATGATTATTACAGTTTAGATACTGTAACTCAAATTCAAGGGATATTTAATGGGTCTACAAACTATATTCTAACACAAATATTTAAGGATAATGTTTCTTATCAAGAATCATTAGCGAAAGCACAAAAGTTAGGTTTTGCAGAAGCTGATCCAACTTCTGATGTTAGTGGAAGTGATGCCTTGTATAAGTTGCTGATTTTAACTACTCATGCTTTTGGAAAATTTATTTCTCCATCTAAAGTGTTAAAAATTGGGATTCAAAATATTACTGACAGTGATATCGCATTTGCTCGAGAAAATAATTTAAAAATTAAATTAATTGCTTCGGTAAAATCGAACAACAATAAACTATGGTTATCAGTATTACCAACTTTTATAACTAACGATAGCGTTTTTTATAATGTTGACAATGAGTTTAATGCTGTAGAAGTTGTTTCAGAAAGTATAGGAAAACAAACGTTAATTGGCAAAGGAGCGGGTAGTTTGCCAACAGGGCAAGTAATTTATAGCGACTATAAAGCACCAGAAAACTATAAATACAAGTATGATAAAATTTTGTCAGGAAAGCGAATTAAGTACGAAACTCAAGAATTTATTTGGGTTTATTCTGATAAAATAACCCAGTTTGAAAAATATATTGAAGAGGTTGTAATTATCAACAAATCAGAAGGGTATGCTAAAGTGAGTATTGCTGACTTAATTAAAATTCAAGAAGAGTTATTGGATGAAAAATTATCTCTTATAGCACTTACAGATGAAGCTTTAAAGCAGTTAAATAAAAAATATGAATTCGCTTATGCGTTACAATATGCTTAACAATGAAAAGTTTTAGAACAGAATTAGAAGATTTAAATAATTCAGTTGTTGAGAAAGATATTATTGATTTAGAAAGAAGAATTCGTCTTTTTAAAGAAGGTAAGATCAATGAAGAAGGCTTTAGAAGCTTACGATTAGCTCGTGGAGTATATGGGCAACGTCAGTTTGGAGTTCAAATGGTTAGAATTAAAATACCTTTTGGCAAAGTTACTTCTGAGCAATTACATAAAATAGCTGATGTTTCGGATGAATATTCGCGAGGAAGGTTGCACATTACAACTCGACAAGATATTCAGATTCATTATGTGAGTTTAGATAGAACACCACAGTTATGGGCAGAACTAGAAAAAAGTGATATTACCTTAAGAGAGGCTTGTGGAAATACGGTAAGAAATATAACGGCATCTGAAACTGCAGGAATTGACCCTAAGGAACCTTTTGATGTTTCGCCATATGCTGATGCTGCGTTTAAATTCTTTTTAAGAAATCCAGTTGGGCAAGATATGGGCAGAAAGTTTAAGCTTTCTTTTTCAGGAAGTGATGAAGATACGGCATTAAGTTATATGCATGATTTAGGTTTTATAGCAAAAACCAAAATTGAAAATGGAGTAATTATTCGAGGTTTTAAGGTGTTAATTGCAGGAGGATTAGGTTCTCAACCTCGATTAGCAGACGTAGCTTATGAATTTTTAGCCGTAGAGCAAATAATACCATTTATAGAAAGTGTGTTAAGAGTTTTTGATCGATATGGTGAAAGGGCAAATAGGAATAAAGCACGATTTAAATTTTTAGTTAGAGATGTTGGATTAGATAGGCTAAGAGAGCTGATTGAGGAAGAACAGAAGGCCTTATCTTATCTAACTTACCCAATTGATACATCCGCTTATGATGTGCCAGTAGAAATTCCAAGTCCTACAATTTTTAAAGTAAAAATTGAGGATGAAAAAGCATACGAAAAATGGAAAAAAGTAAACGTAATTAAACAAAAGCAAGAAGGGTTGTATGCTATTGGAATAAAAGTTCCATTAGGAGATTTTTATACGGATAAAGCTAGAAAGTTAGCAGATTTAATTCGTGATTATGCTGGAAATGAGTTAAGGTTAACATTACGACAAGATATTTTAATAAGACATGTAAAAGAAGAATTATTGCCTTTTTTCTATGTCGAATTAAAGCAATTAGGGTTTACTGAAATTGGTTATAATTCTACGCATGACATTACAGCTTGTCCGGGAACAGACACTTGTAATTTAGGTATTGCTAGCAGCACAGGAATAGCATCTGAATTAACAAAAGTGCTTAAAGAGGAATACCCTGAATATGCAAAAAATAAAGAGATTACAATAAAAATTAGTGGTTGTATGAACGCTTGTGGGCAACATACCATTGCTCATATTGGGTTTCAAGGAATGTCAATCAAATCTGGTGAATTAGTTGCTCCTGCTTTACAAGTTTTGTTGGGTGGAGGAATTCTAGGAGACGGAAAAGGAAGATTTGCTGATAAAGTGATTAAAATTCCAAGTAAACGAGGTCCAAACGCTTTAAGGTTGCTGTTGGATGATTATGAAGATAACATTATTGAAGAAGAATCTTTTTTAACGTATTATGATAGACAAGGCCAAAAATATTTTTACGAATTATTAAAACCTTTATCAGATACATCAAACCTAAAAGAAGATGAATTTATTGATTGGGGATACGATAAAGCTTATGTTAAAGCAATTGGAGTTGGTGAGTGTGCTGGCGTTGTGTTGGATTTAGTAAGTACTATTTTAGTAGAGAGTAAAGAAAAATTGACTTATGCTCAAGAAGCCTTAAATGATGAACAATGGGCAGATAGTATTTATCATTCTTACACGTCTTTAATCAATTCAGCAAAAGCTTTGTTAGTTGCCGATGGAATTAAAACGAATACCCAAGCAGGAATTATAGCGCAATTTGAAGAACAATTTGGAACAAAACAAGCACTAAAATTAGAAACTACATTTTCGGAGTTGGTTTATCAAATTAAAGGGAATAAACCAACAGCAGAATTTGCTTTAAAATATTTAACAGATGCTAAATCGATACTTAAAAATATTGAAGAGTATAGACTAGAATCAGAACTGAAAAATTAAAATGAAATCAAAAGTAACATTAGTAGGAGCAGGGCCAGGAGATCCAGAGCTTTTAACACTAAAAGCAATTAATGCGATAAAAAATGCAGATGCAATTCTGTATGATGCATTAATTAATAAAGCAGTTTTAAAACATGCTAAATCTTCTGCAAAACTAATGTGCGTTGGTAAAAGAGTGGGTAAACATAGCTTTGGACAAGATGAAATTAATAAACTAATCATAGATCATGCTTTTAACTATGGCAAAGTGGTTAGATTAAAAGGAGGAGATCCATTTATTTTTGGAAGAGGTTATGAAGAATTGCAATATGTTGAATCTTTTGGGATAGAAGTAAATGTAATTCCTGGTATTTCAAGTTCAGTGGCAGTTCCTGCTTCTCAGAAAATACCTGTAACTCATCGAGGAGCAAGTCAGAGTTTTTGGGTGTTAACAGCTACTAATAAAAATGGAGTACTTTCAGAAGATATAAAATTAGCTGTTCAAACTAACTCAACGGTAGTTATCTTGATGGGTGTAAACAAGTTAACACAAATTGTTAATCTTTATAAAAAACAAAATAAAGGGAATGTACCGATTGCTATTATACAGAACGGAACATTAAAATCTGAAAAGGCAATTTATGGTACGTTAAATACAATTGAAAGATTAAAAATTGAAGAAAACATTCAGTCGCCAGCAATTATTATTATTGGTGAAGTAGTGGCTTTAAAGCAAGAAGTATTGATTAATGAAATCTCAAATTTGAATTATTATGGAAACTAAAAATACATTGTACCCTATTTTTTTAAAACTGGACAAAATAGATGTTTTAATTATTGGAGCAGGAGAGGTTGGATTAGAAAAATTAACCTACATATTAAAAAGTAGTCCTCAAGCAAATATTACTGTTGTATCTAAAGAGTTTCATTATAAAATTATTGAGTTATCTCATTTTTATAGTAACGTTGTATTGATTGAAAAAGAATATCACAAAACAGATATTGAAGGAATTAATTTGTTAATTGTAGCTACTGATGATAGAGCGTTAAATGTTAAAATTAAACAAGATGCTGAACGTCTTGATATTTTAACAAACGTTGCTGACGACCCCGAATTATGTGATTTTTATTTGGGGAGTATAGTTACAAAAGGAGCTTTGAAATTGGGTATTTCTACAAATGGACAATCACCAACTTTGGCTAAAAAAATGAGAATGTATTTTGAAGATGTGATTCCTGATGAAGTAGAATTTTCTACTAAATTATTAAACTCAATTCGAAAAAAAATAAAGGCTGATTTACATCATAAAATTGAAAATTTAAATAATGTAACTATTGCCCTTAATAGTAATTCAAAAATTGTTGATGAATTAACATTGGTAAAAAAAGATTTCAAAATATATTTAAACTAATGAGTGTGAGTAATATAAAAAGACAGATTTCAGCAGAAGAAATAAAAAAGCTAAACAAAAAGTATAACTTACTTTCTGTGGAAGAAAGAATAGAAGAATTGTATAAAGATTTTGATGCGACGGAAATAATGTTAACATCTTCTTTTGCAGCCACTTCTGCTTTTTTATTGCGTGTTTTTTCTAAAGTAAATTCAGCACAAAAAATATATTTTATCGATACGGGATATCATTTTGATGATACATTACAATATAAAGAAGAATTGACAAAGCTTTATGCCTTAAATGTAGAAAGTATTGGTGCAGAAAAATGGAAACATGATTTTACAACTAAAGATGAAACATGGAAAAAAGACCCTAATCTTTGTTGTTCAATAAATAAAGTAGAGCCTTTAACTTTAATAAAAGAGAATTTTACTGTATGGGTTTCTGGGTTAATGGAATGGCAAAGCGATCATAGAGCAAGCTTAGATATTTTTGAAGACCGTGGAGGAATATTAAAATTTTACCCATTATTAGATGTCTCAAAAAAAGACAGAGAAAAGTATATTAAAACAAATAAGTTACCTTTCCATCCTTTGGTATCTAAAGGATATTCTTCTATTGGTTGTAAACACTGTACTGTTCCCGGAAAAGAAAGAGATGGAAGATGGAATAATAACCCTAAAACGGAGTGTGGATTACACTTGTAAAAAATATGGAAGAGATAATAAACATACTTAAACAACCTTGGCCTTGGTATATTTCTGGCCCATTATTGGGACTAATAGTACCTATGTTACTAATTATAGATAATAAAAAGTTTGGTGTTTCATCAATATTTAAGCATTTCTGTACTTTATCAAGAGTAAGTAAAAATGAATATTTTACTTATAGTGTAAGGAGTTATTTCTGGAATTTTCTTTTTGTATTAGGCGTTATAATTTCTGGGTTTATTTTGTTTCAGGTTATTTTAGTAGAGCAAGGAGAACTAAGTGATACTGGAATATTATATTTTGGATCCAAAAATATAGAAGTAAACGGAATACTCCCAAAAGCTATTTTTAATTGGTCCAATCTATTTTCTCTTACAGGATTAGTTATTGCTTTAGGAGGTTTTCTAATTGGGTTTGGTTCTAGGTATGCTGGCGGTTGTACTTCAGGACATGCCATTACAGGCTTATCGTTGTTAAGTTTAAGTTCTTTAATTGCAGTAATTGGGTTTTTTATTGGCGGAATAATTGGTACTTTTTTAATATTAGATAATATTTTATGAAAAATTTAAAATTTGTAATTCTTGGCTTTTATTTTGGATTTATCTTAATCAAATCTGAAGCTGTTTCGTGGTATCGTATTGTTGAGATGTTTCATTTCCAATCTTTTCATATGTTTGGAGTTATAGCATCTGCAATTTTAGTAGGAATAATTTCGGTAATCATTATTAAAAAATTAAACCTAAAATCGTTTAACAATTCAACGATTGACACTTTAAGAAAACCGTTGCAGTTTAAAGCTAATTTATTTGGTGGAATTATTTTTGGTCTAGGCTGGTCAATTATCGGAGCATGTACAGCTCCATTATTTGTTCATTTAGGTGCGGGTAATTTTGTAATGATAATACCAATTATCTTTGCTGTACTTGGAACATTTAGTTATGGGTTATTAAAACAAAAATTACCACACTAGTTATGAAAGTAAATTTAAAAAGAGTCAATCAAGCTTTTCATTATGAAGCTAAAAATGAAGATAAAATTATCGTAAACATTGACGCGAATCCCGCGATTGGAGGAGAAGGAAAAGGAGCTCGACCAATGGAATTGGTATTAATGGGTTTAGGAGGTTGTGCAAGCATAGATTTAGGTTTAATATTAAAAAAACAACGACAGGTACTAGACGATTATCAGGTTGAAGTTTCAGCTACAAGAGATGAAACACCATCCAAAGCTTTTAAGAGTATCAATGTTCATTTTGTTTTAACAGGAAGTCTAGATGCTGATAAAGTTGAAAAAGCAATTGATTTAACCTTAACAAAATACTGTTCAGTAGCATTAAGTTTAAATAAAGAGATAGAAATTACAGCAACATACACAATAAAGTAACTATGAAAAATTTTGAAACCTTAGCCGTAAGAACTCAGAGTGATCGTTCACAATTTAACGAACATTCGACACCATTACATTTAACTTCAAGTTTTGTATTTGATGATGCTGAACAAATGCGCGCAATGTTTTCTGATGAGGTTGAGGGCAATATTTACAGTCGATTTTCAAACCCAAATACAACGGAATTAATACAAAAAATTTGTGCATTAGAAGGTGCTGAAGCTGGTTGGGCTACAGCTACTGGTATGGCAGCTGTGTTTACCACTTTTGGAGCTTTATTAAAACAAGGTGATCATGTGTTGGCCTGTCGTTCTATTTTTGGTTCTTCACACACTATTTTAACCAAAATTTTACCCAAATGGGGAATTACATTTACTTATGTAGATATTAATGATACCGAAAATTGGAGTTATGCAGTTCAGGAAAATACTAAATTGGTTTTTATAGAAACACCAACCAATCCAGGAGTAGATATTATTGATTTAGAATGGTTGGGAAATTTTGCGAAACAGCACAAATTATTATATATAGTTGATAATTGTTTTGCAACACCTTATTTGCAACAACCTATAAAATTTGGAGCTGATTTGGTTATTCATTCAGCTACAAAATATTTAGACGGACAAGGGAGAGTTTTAGGAGGGTTAATTGCTGGTAAGCAAAGTTTAATTGATGAAATTCAGGGGTTTGCTCGTCATTCAGGTCCAGCAATGTCACCGTTTAATGCGTGGATAATTTCTAAAAGCATAGAAACCTTGGCTGTTCGGATGGATAGACATTCTGAAAACGCATTGAAATTAGCAGAATGGTTGGAGAAACATCCACAAGTGGAAATGGCAAAACATCCGTTTTTGGCTTCTCATCCAAAATATGATGTGGCAAAAAAACAAATGAAAGCTGGAGGTGGAATAGTTACGTTTATTGTAAAGGGAGGAGTCGAAAAAGGGCGTGATTTTTTAAATAAATTACAAATGATTTCCTTAACAGCTAATTTAGGTGATACAAGAACAATTGCAACTCACCCAGCATCAACTACACACTCAAAACTTTCAGAAGAAGAACGACAAGAGGTTGGTATTTTACCAGGATTAATCCGTGTTTCTGTTGGACTGGAGCACATCGATGATATTATTAAAGATGTGGAGATAGGATTGTCATGAGTTAACTCATTTTATGTTTGTTAACTAATTATTAGATGTTATATTATTCTTTTTTTGTAGCTCTTTCTAACTTGTCATTCATAGTTTTTCCTAGTCCTGTATTCGGTAGTCTTTCGGTAATAATTAGGTCTAAGTTTAGTTTGTCAAGCCGATGCATTGAAGCATATAAATTCTTAGCAGCCTCATCTAAATTTCCTGTTTTAGAAAGAATTTCTTGATGCTCAATTGGAACATTATTTAATTGTTTTTGAAAAAGAAGTAAGCCAATTTTTTTGTTGGGATAAGATTGAATTAAATTAGTTACATCATTGGTAAGGTAAGTGTCTGTTGAAGGAGCATAATGCCGAGAAAGCATTCCTGGTGCTGCAGGTTGATTATCAGTACTATTAGTTTTTGTTAGTATCGGGCCAATTTTTTCTTCAATCTGTTCTATGGATAGAGAACCTAAACGATACAATATAGGCTTATCATTTTCAAAACCAATAATCGTAGATTCAATACCTTTCTGACATTCTCCACCATCCAAAATCACTTTTAAATCATCTTCAAAATAATTAAAAACATGTAAAGCAGAAGTTGGACTTATTGATCCAAAAGGATTTGCACTTGGCGCAGCAAGAGGGAATTCAAGTTCTTCTAAAAGATTTAAGGTTAAATCATGGTTAGGAATTCTGATTGCAACAGTATCTTTACCAGCGGTAACTAAATCTGGAATATGAGGCTGTTTTTTTAATACTAAGGTAAGCGGTCCTGGCCAAAATTCATTGGCTAATTTTTGGGCTATTTCAGGTATTTCTCGTGCAACTTCGGTTAAAAATTCAGCGGATTTAATATGCACAATTAATGGATTGTAAAATGGTCTTTTTTTTAGGTCAAATATTTTTTTTATGGCATTCTCACTGTATGCATTTCCGGCTAATCCATAAACAGTTTCTGTTGGTATAGCAATAATTCCTTCAGAATTCAATTCTTGTTTCGCTTCTTTTAGGTTAGTTGTTATCATTAATGTTTCCTTTAGCATTTAAATCCCTTAGCCTTTATATTCTACTTCAGCAAAGTAAATAAAAAAACAAATAGACTAGTTTTATTGGTATTGTTGAATTCTATTCAAATGAAAACAGCTTCTTAAATTTTTTAGGGATAGGAGCATTTATTTCTATAATTTCTTGAGTAAAAGGATGTGTAAACTTTAATGAATAAGCATGTAAATACAATCCCTTTCCTTTTAAAATAAACCCTTCTTTGCCATATACAAGATCACCTAAAATTGGATTGCCAATGCTAGCTAAATGTTTTCTTAATTGATGTCTTCTTCCTGTTTCGGGTTTTAATTTTACCAAATTAAAATAGTTGTATTTGGGTGAAACTACCGAGTTTAAAACGTTAAAAAACGAGCGAGAATTTTTATTATCAATAGGTAAGTCTATAATTCCTTCATGTTTCATTTTACCTATGCTAACTGCTAAATAAGTTTTATCGATTGCTCTGCTTTCAAATAATTTATTCAACTCAACAGTGCTGCTTATAGTTTTTCCAATTAATAATGCACCACTTGTAGGGTAGTCTAATCTATGAATTGGTTCTGGATATTGCAATGCATCTTTCTGTGTGCTTTTGGTTAAATGAGGAAGCAAGGCATTTTCGATAGTCCATTTTTTGTTGCCACTTACCAAAATTCCAGGAGGTTTGTTAACGATAGCTAAATAATCATCTTCATAAATTACCTCAATAGGAATATGAATTAAAGGTTTTGTTTTCTTAATCTCAGGTTGATATAGCTCTAATAATTCTCCTCCTGTAATATAATCACTTGTATATCCTTGTTTTCCGTTAATAAAGATTAAGCCATTTTTAATTGCTTTTTTAATTCCTTTTCGAGTGGTTGTAGTGACAAAAATTCCTACTGCAAAATCAGAAAGACGTAATTTATTAATGTTAAAAGGCACTAGATATGATTCCAAAACTATTTTAGGGCTCAATTTCACGTTAGTTTTATTTATAAAAATAAGATTCCTTCATTAAAATAAAGGTCAACTTTTATATAAAAGGTAGAAATATAAATTATTAGAATACATATCTTTGAACTTTTAACTTTAAATTGATTCAAAATGCCAATTAATATTCCATTATTAAAAGAGATTGCTGAGGTTGCAGGAGCACCAGGTCATGAACAACGAATAAGAGAAATCGTCCTTAGAGAAATTAAACCTTTGGTTGACGAAATTAAAGTTGATAACATGGGTAATGTTTATGCCATTAAAAAAGGTAAAAATGATAAACGTGTCATGATTGGAGCTCATATGGATGAGATTGGTTTTATGGTTACACATATTGATGATAATGGATTTGTTCGTTTTCATACTTTAGGAGGTTTCGATCCAAAAACATTAACAGCACAGCGTGTTATTATTCATGGAACTGAGGACATAATAGGTGTAATGGGTTCAAAACCTATTCATGTAATGAGCCCAGAAGAAAGAACTAAAATGCCTAAAACAACCGATTATTTTATCGATTTGGGTATGGGTAAAGAGGAAGTTGAAAAAATTGTTAGAATTGGTGACCCAATAACTAGAGAAAGAGGGTTAATTGAGATGGGGGATTGTGTTAACTGTAAGTCTTTAGATAACAGATTAGCAGTTTTTATTTTAATAGAAGCACTTAAGAACTTAAAAGACAAAGAAGTTCCTTATGATATTTATGGTGTTTTCACAGTGCAAGAAGAAGTTGGTATTAGAGGAGCGAATGTTGCAGCATTAGAAATTAAACCTGATTTTGGATTTGGGTTAGATACAACTATTGCATTTGATGTTCCTGGAGCAAAACCAGAAGAGATGATTACCAAATTAGGAGACGGAACAGCTATAAAAATTATGGATAGTTCAACAATTTGTGACTATCGTATGGTAAAATTCATGGAGCAAATCGCTACTAAAAACAACATTAAATACCAAAAAGAAATTTTAACAGCAGGAGGAACAGATACCGCAGGTATTCAGCGAATGAATCCAGGAGGAGCAATAGCTGGGGCTATATCAATTCCAACTCGTCACATTCACCAAGTAATAGAAATGGCGAATAAATACGACATAAAAGGTAGTACAGATTTGTTAACACAATGCTTGTTAGAAATCGATAATTACGATTGGAGTTTTTAAATAAAAATTGTTTTTCATAGATTTTTTGCAGTGTTAAATAAATTCTTACCTTTGCAAACTTTCTTTTAAAAAGAATAAAAATTGAAAGTACTGAAAGACTATACAATACAGTTTGTAAGTTTGAAGCTCGGAACTCATTTTTTTGAGTATGAAGTGGATAACAAGTTCTTTGAAGAGTTTGACTTTTTTGAATTTTTAGATGCTACTTTTAAAGTAGAACTAGCTTTCGAAAAACAGTCAACAATGATGTTACTTAATTTTAATATCTCGGGAGAAATTACAGTACCTTGTGATAGATGTTTAGAAGATTTAAACATTGCTATTGAAGGAGAAGAAAAGTTAATTGTAAAGTTTGGCGACGAGCCTTATGATGGAACTGATGATATTGTAATCTTACCTGAAAATGCATACGAAATTAATGTAGCTCAATACATTTACGAATTTATTGAAGTAAACATACCACAAAAGAGAGCACATGATGAAGATGAATGTGATGTTGAAGCAATAAAAAAATTAAATGAATATAAAGTAAAAAGCAATGATAAGATTGATCCTCGTTGGTCAGGACTAGATAAATTTAACAATTAGTAAAAAAAGATAAAATGGCACATCCTAAAAGAAAAACTTCGAAACAAAGAAGAGACAAAAGAAGAACGCATTATAAAGCAGTAGCTCCTACTACTTCAAACTGTTCTAACTGTGGGGCACCAGTTTTATACCACAGAGTTTGTGGTGAATGTGGTTACTACAGAGGGAAACAAGCAATAGAAAAAGAAATAGCGCTATAATTTAGTAGCATTTCAAAACAATAAACATTAAACTTACTGCGTCTAACCAGTAAGTTTTTTTGTTTTATCAAGCTATTCTTTTCTTAGGTGAGATATATTTTTTACCTTCGTTAATCATTTTTGAAAAATTAAAATATGAGTAAAACTACTGCAGCAATAACAGCTGTTCAAGGATATGTTCCTGATTATGTGTTAACCAACAAAGAGTTGGAAACAATGGTAGATACTAATGATGAGTGGATTACTTCCAGAACAGGAGTTAAAGAAAGAAGAATTTTAAAAGGAGAAGGTAAAGGAGCTTCTGATATGGCTGCTCCAGCTGTGTTGGCATTGTGTAAAAAAAGAGGAATATCACCTGAAGAAATAGACTTATTGATTTGTTGTACAGTAACTGCTGATCATGTTTTTCCTGCAACAGCAAATATTATTACAGATAAAATAGGAGCAAAAAATGCTTTCGGATTTGATCTTAACGCAGCATGCTCTGGTTTTCTTTATGGTTTAGTAACAGGTTCAAAGTTTGTTGAATCAGGAACTCATAAGAAAGTTGTTGTAGTTGGTGTTGATAAAATGTCTGCACTTGTTGATTATGAAGATAGAGCAACATGTATAATTTTTGGTGATGGTTGTGGTGCAGTATTGTTAGAACCAAATGATGAAGGATTTGGAGTAAGAGACTCTATTTTACGTAGCGATGGTTCTGGATTCCAATTTTTACACCAAAAAGCAGGAGGTTCTGCATATCCTCCAACATTAGAGACAGTTAAGAATAAAGAGCATCATATCCACCAAGAAGGGCAGGCAGTATTTAAGTTCGCAGTAACTAATATGGCTGATGTTTCTGCTGAAATAATGGAAAAAAATAACTTATCGAGCGACGATGTTGCTTGGTTAGTACCTCACCAAGCGAACAAGCGTATTATTGACGCCACAGCAAGAAGAATGGGTGTTGGAGAGGAAAAAGTAATGCTTAATATCCATAAATATGGAAATACAACCTCAGGAACAATTCCTCTTTGTTTATGGGAGTGGGAAGACCAATTAAAAAAAGGTGATAATATTATTTTAGCAGCTTTTGGAGGTGGTTTTACATGGGGGTCTATTTGGATAAAATGGGCTTATGACGGAAAAAAATAAAATATTAATTACTTTTACGTGTTTAATAAAACTTATAGAAAATGAAGGCATCAGAAATTCAAGAACTAATTAAATTTGTTTCTAAATCGGGAGTAAGTGAAGTTGAAATAGAAGGCAAAGATTTTAAAATAACAATTAAAACTCCTCCTTACAAAAGAGGAAAAGTTGAAGAAGTACAAGTAATTCAAACTCAGGTTCCTGTGGCTGTGCCACAGCAACAAGTACAACAACCAGTTGCTCAAGCTGCTCCTGTTGCTGCTGCACCAGAAAAACCAGCTGAACCAGTAAATGACGATTCAAAATATGTAACTATAAAATCGCCAATGATTGGTACTTTTTATAGAAAAGCATCTCCAGATAAACCAAATTTTGTAAATATTGGAGATGACGTTGCAAATGATACATGCGTTTGTATTATAGAAGCAATGAAATTATTTAATGAAATTGAAGCTGAGGTTAGCGGTAAAATTGTAAAAGTTTTAGTTGATGATGGTTCTCCTGTAGAATATGATCAACCTTTATTTTTAGTTGACCCAAACTAATTTAATAATTTGAAATAGTCTGTGAAGTAAGATAGATTATTTATTTATCTTGTCTTTTCAGCACTCTAAATTTCAACTATTCAAATTGTTTAATTTTCAAACCGAATTTATGTTTAAAAAAATATTAATTGCAAACAGAGGAGAAATAGCTCTACGTGTAATCAGAACTTGCAAAGAGATGGGGATAAGTACTGTTGCAGTTTATTCTACAGCAGATAAAGACAGCTTGCATGTTCGTTTTGCTGACGAGGCTGTATGTATAGGACCTGCTAAAAGTTCAGAATCATATTTAAATATTCCTAATATCATTGCAGCTGCAGAAATTACAAATGCCGACGCAATTCATCCAGGATACGGGTTTCTTTCTGAAAATGCTAAGTTTTCTAAAATCTGCCAAGAAAATAACATCAAATTTATTGGTGCTTCACCTGAAATGATTGATGCAATGGGAGATAAAGCTTCAGCTAAAGAAACAATGATAAAAGCGGGAGTTCCTGTTGTTCCTGGTTCACCAGGATTACTTAAAGATTTAGCTGATGCAAAAGCAATCGCTAAAAAAATTAAGTATCCAGTGATGATGAAAGCTACTGCTGGTGGTGGTGGTAAAGGAATGAGAGTGATTTGGAAAGAAGAAGAAATGGAAGCTGCATGGGAATCAGCAAGACAAGAATCTGCTGCAGCGTTTGGAAATGATGGGATGTATATGGAGAAATTCATAGAAGAGCCACGTCATATTGAAATTCAAATAGCAGGTGATGGTAAAGATGCTTGTCACTTATCTGAAAGAGATTGTTCAATCCAAAGAAGACACCAAAAATTGGTTGAAGAAACACCTTCTCCATTTATGACTCCTGAACTGAGAAAGAAAATGGGTGAAGCCGCAATAAAAGCTGCTGTAGCTGTTAAATATGAAGGGGTAGGTACAGTTGAGTTTTTAGTAGATAAAAATAGAGATTTCTATTTTATGGAAATGAATACTAGAATTCAGGTTGAACACACTATTACTGAAGAAGTAATTAATTTCGATTTAATAAAAGAACAAATTAAATTAGCTTGGGGAGATAAAATTAGTGGTAAAAACTACGAACCTCAAATGCACGCTATTCAATGTAGAATAAACGCTGAGGATCCTTTTAACGATTTCAGACCAAGTCCAGGTAAAATTACAACATATCACGAGCCAGGAGGACACGGAATTAGAATAGATACTCACGTATATGCTAGTTATGTTATTCCTCCATATTATGACTCTATGATTGCAAAACTAATTACTGTTGCCCAAACAAGAGAGGAAGCAATTACAAAAATGGAGCGTGCATTAAGTGAATACATTATTGAAGGAGTGAAATCAACTATACCTTTTCATGTTCAATTAATGAAAGATAAAAAATTTAGAGAAGGTGATTTTACTACTAAGTTTATGGAAACCTTTAAGTTAAAAGAAATTTAACAAAAAAATAAACGCAATTACTTGCGTTTTTTTTTACTTTTGTGAAAATATTTTTATATTACATCAATTAACCTTTAATCTAATTAGTAATTATGGATAAGCAAACATATAAAGTTCTAGTTCCTCATGATTTTTCATCGGTTGCAAACTGTGCAGTTAACCACGCAGCTAAAATAGCTAACTCTTTTAGTGGTGAAGTTTATTTGTTACATGTAGTTTCTAAAACTAAAGAAGTTGATGCCGCAAGAGAAAAATTGAACGTTATTGCTAGAGATGCTGAAGAAGCTAATGGTGTTAATTTTCATGTTATCGTTAGAATTGGAAATATATTTGAAGATATAGGTGATGTTGCTTCTGAAATAGGAGCTGGATTTATTGTCATGGGAACTCACGGAGCTAAAGGAATGCAAAAAATAATGGGTAGTTACGCGTTAAAAGTAATTTCTCATTCTAAAGTTCCTTTTGTAATTGTTCAAAATCAAGATCCAAAACACACAGAGACTTATGATGATATTGTCGTACCTGTTGATTATTCTGAGGTTACAAAACAAAAATTAACAGTTGCTGCAAATATTGCTAAGCATTTTGATAGTAAAATTCACTTATTTTATGATTTAGAATCGGATGAATTTTTAAAGAAAAAATTAGATCGTGAATTGTCTTTTGCTAAAAATTATTTCTTAGAGAGAAAGATTTCATATACTTTAAATCAAGCAGAGGTTAAAGGACAGTTTAAAAAACAATTAGTGATTTTTGCTGCTAAAATTGATGCTGATTTAATTGCAATTGTAAATACTCAAGAAGGTGCATTATTACCAGATTTCTTCGGTAGCGAAGAACAAGTAGTAATTGCTAACGAAGCAGAAATACCAGTTATTATTACAAACCCTACACAACAAGTTATGGCTGGGGGTGTTTTAGGAACTTGATAAGTATAAAACTTAATAAAAAAAGCCCTTACTTTTAAAAGTAAGGGCTTTTTTTATTAAAGCAAATTATTGATTATTTAATTGATAAAATGTAGTCAATAATTAAATCTCTATCAGCATCTTCCATTACTTTAGTAATTTCTATTTGTGGAGCCATCACAGCAGCTTGAGCAGGGTCCACAATCGCTTCACCTTCACCTTTTAAGAAAGCTGTTAAACCTTCTCTATTGTCAAGATAAGCAGCTGAAATATCCTTTAATGCAGGTCCAACAACTTTTCTGTTTGGTTCATGGCAAGCAACACATCCACTTGTTTTAAAAGTTTCTTTCCCAGGAAGATCTACTTCAACTTCAGCAACTTCTACTTTCTCAGTTGCTGTTTCAGTAGCAACCTCAGTACTTGTTTCATTCTTAGCTTCATGACTTTCTCCACCACCACAAGAAGTAAGTGTGGAAATTGTAAAAATTGCAGATAATGCAATTGCACTTAGTGTAATCTTTTTCATTTTATGATGAGTTTAAGTTATAATCTAAATCAAAAGTACGCCGTAAATACTACTTTTCTAATGACAATTCTCACGAATTAACTTATTCTTCTGAAAATTCGACTAACAACTTTCTATATGCGTTAAACAGTTTAGATTTTGATACAAAACCAACATATTTATTGCCATCAATAACAGGCAAATTCCAAGCTTTACTTTTAGAGAATTTTTGCATTACCACATCCATATTGTCTGATAAGTGAACATAGGTTTGTGGTATAATCATTAATGATTTAACACTAGTGCTATTATACATTTCTGGTTTAAACATTATCTCTCGAATATCATCTAATGTAATTATGCCGTGTAAAATACCAGATTCATCAACTACAGGAAACAGATTCCTTTTTGACTTAGAGACAATCTTAACTAAGTCTCCTAAATTTGCACTAGGATTAATATTATTAAAGTCTTTTTCTACTTCTGTATGAAGCTTCATTAGAGTTAACACTGCTTTATCTTTATGCCTAGTAATTAATTGTCCTCTTTTAGCCAGTTGCATAGTATATACGGAATAAGGCACAAAATATTTTGAAGTCAAGTAAGCAATGGCTGCAGTTATCATCAAGGGGATAATTAATTCATATCCTTTTGTAATTTCAGCGATTAAAAACAAGGAAGTAAGAGGAGCGTGTAAAACACCCGCAATTAAGCCTGCCATCCCAACTAGAGTGAAGTTCGTTTCCGAGAGATTACTATCTCTAAAAATATTTAATGTTTTTGCAAAAACAAATCCACTAGTTGCTCCCATAAATAATGAAGGAGCAAATACCCCTCCTATACCACCAGCTCCAAAGGTAATAGCAGAGGCAATAACTTTTAAAAATATAATTCCAAATAAAAGGCCTAAAACAATGAGGATGTCTTCTTTTTTATCAAAAAATAAACTATGGTCAACAACTTGCTTAAAGTCTCCTTTTAATAAAGCAGTAATAGTTTCGAATCCTTCACCATAAAGAGGCGGCACCAAAAAGATTAAACCTCCTAGAAGTACTCCTCCAATGATAAGTCGATATTTTTGTTGTTTGATTTTCTCAAATACCCCTTCAACTAGCCAAAACATCTTATTGAAGTAAACAGAAATTAGTCCAGTAAATATACCTAGCAAAATAAAATATGGAAATTCAGAAGCAACAAAAGCATCATGAATTTTCACATCAAATAAAACATTATTACCAAGAACCATTCTAGAGCTTAAAGCAGCTGAAACGGAAGCCATTAGAAACGGAATCATTGAGGCTAGTGATAAGTCAAACATAAAAACCTCTAATACAAAAACTAGAGCAGCAATAGGTGCATTAAAAATGCCTGACATTGCACCAGCAGCTCCACAACCAACTAGGAGTGTTGCTGTTTTATAATCAACTTTAAATAGTTGTGCAATATTAGAGCCTATGGCGCTGTTTGTTGATACTGTTGGGCCTTCTAATCCAACAGAACCGCCAAACCCTACTGTAAAAGCACTAGCAACAATTGAAGCAAACATATTGTATGCTTTTATTACGCTATTGTTTCGTGAAATGGCAAATAAGGTATTAGGAATACCATGACCAATTGGTTTTTTGATTACAAACTTTATAAATAACGTGGTTAAAAGTAATCCAATAAACGGATACACAAAAAACAAATAATTCTGATAATCTTTAACTAAACTTAAGGTAAGAAGATTTTGTATGAAGTGAACAGAATTTTTAATAACAACTACTGCTAATCCAGAGAGTAAGCCTACAACTAAACTTAAAAACAAGACAAAATGCTTGGGTTGAATTTTAGTTCGTAGTAGTGAAAGTTTAGTAAAAATTGTGTTAAAGTTCACTTATTCGTTTATTTTTTGAATAACATGCACGTCTCTTTGAGGGAAAGGGATTTGGATGTTGTTTTCTCTAAATAATTGATTGATTTTAAAGCGAATTTCACTCTTAGTGACTTCTATTGCCCAAGTTTCTACAGTCCAAAAACGCAATTCAAATAATAGAGCAGAATCACCAAAATCGTTAAAAAATACAATTGGAGCAGGTCGTGTAGATATTTTCTCATGATTTTCAACACTCTTAAGTAAAAGTTCTTTTACTTTTTCAACGTCAGAACCATACGCCACTCCTACCGATACAGAGAAACGCGTAGATTTATTATTTGCAGTCCAGTTTATTACTTTTTCATTAATAATTCGTGAGTTCGGAATTACCATATAAATTCCATCTCGTGTTCTTAAAACAGAAGTTCTTAATCGAATTTCTTTTACGTTTCCCACAAGATTATCAACTTCTAAAATATCACCAACTTTTACATTTCTTTCAAATAAAATTACGATACCAGAAATCACATCTCTAAAGAGTTCTTGAAGTGCAAATCCAAGCCCTAAACCTAAAGTAGCAAAGAAAGCTCCGATTATTGTAATGTCTATACCAAGGCTTTTTATGGTTACAAAAGAAGCTAAAATATAAACGATGTATTTTATAATTTGAACAATAGATCTCCCTTGACCTTCTTTAACTCCTCCTTTGTCAGAAAGTCTTTTGTTAATTAAAGCCTCTACACCCTTTAGTAAAATTTTAACACCTAGAAAAATTATACCAATTAAAACAATGTTAGATACCGATAATGAAAAATTACCTAGTTCAATTAATTTAAAATTTAATATTTGTTCAAGGTATTTCATTTGTAGTTTATTCTTCTGTGTAAAGGTCTTTTGCTTGTTTAGCTGAGATTGTTATGCCTTTTATAAAAGATGAACTAAATCCGTTATGCTCCATTTCATTTAAACCAGCAATAGTGCAACCTTTTGGAGATGTTACTTTGTCAATTTCATCCTCTGGGTGTGAATTGTTAGCAATCAATAAACTTGCAGCACCTTTTGCAGTTTGAGCGGCCATTTTTAAAGCTTCATTAGCATGAAAATCTATTTCATTACCACCTTGCGAAGCAGCTCTTATTGCTCTTAAGAAGAAAGCAATTCCACAGGCACATAATGCAGTAGCTGAAGTCATTTGTTCTTCATTTATTACGATAGTTTCTCCAACGAGCTTAAATAAATCTTCAACTTCAGGTAGTTTTTCATTCCAATTGCTTGTTGTAGCAATGCAAGTCATCGATTCGCGAATAGCAATGGCAGTATTTGGCATTGCTCTTACAACTGGAATTGTACTTCCAAGTATATTTTGGATGTTTTTAACTTTTACACCTGAAACTAAAGAAACGACCAATTGATCTTCTTTAATACTTCCTTTTAATTCATTTAGAACTTCATTTATTTTTTGTGGAAGTACAGCTAAAATAATAATATTAGCATTAGTAACAGCTTCGATATTATTAATAGCTATTTCACAGCCAATCTCTTTAAATGAAGAGAGCTTAGTAGTATTCCGTCTGGTTAAAACAAAGTTTTGAGGGGTGTAAATTTTACTTTCTACTAACCCTTTAACTAATGAAGTTCCTAAATTTCCTGCACCAATTATGGTAATTTTTGTATTCACAATTTCACAATTTTAAAGGCAAAGGTACTAAGTAATAAGGAGTCTGTAATTTTCTGTTGCTTTAAAATTACTCTACATAACTTAACTTCATCATGTTTGATTGTCCTTTCTCTGTAATTGGCATACTTGCAATATTAATTGTGAGGTCGTTTACCTTAACATAGCCTTGTTTTTTTAAAATATATTTAATGTCGGCAATGGTGTGGTCGGTACTTACAAACTTATCGTAATAGAAAGCTTTAACACCCCAAACTAAACTCAACATATTTAATATTTCGTGATTCCCAGTAAATATAAAAATTCCTGCTTTTGGTCTAAAACTTGCAATTTTAAATCCAGTATAACCAGAGAAAGTCATAGTAACAATTGCACTAGCATTTGTCCTTTGAGCTAAACGGCAAGAATTAAAACAGATAGAATCGGTAATATATCTATCATGGTTATCTTCATCTGGTGGATATTCATAGTGATATAGAGAATCTGTTTTTTCTACATCATTAATAATTTTAACGATACTCTCAATTACTTTAATTGGGTGTTTTCCAACTGAAGTTTCTCCGCTTAGCATTACTGCGTCAGCACCATCTAAAACAGCGTTTGCAACGTCATTAACTTCTGCACGTGAAGGTGTGATATTTTCTATCATACTTTCCATCATTTGAGTAGCAATAATAACAGGTTTTGCAGCAGTCATACATTTTTTGACTAGCATTTTTTGAATTAAGGGTACTTCATGAAAAGGAATTTCTACACCTAAATCTCCTCTTGCAACCATAATGGCATCAGTATGCTTAATAATATCATCGATGTCTTTAATCGCTTCTGGTTTTTCAATTTTTGCAATAACTTTTGCATTGCTTTTGTGCTCAGAAATGATGTGTTTTAATTCAATAATATCTCTTGCATTTCTAACAAATGATAACCCAATCCAACTTAGATTCATTTTTAAAGCAAAATCTAAATCATTTAAATCTTTTTCGGTTAAGCAAGGTAAAGAAACATTGGTATTAGGAAGATTGACCCCTTTGTTTGACGAAAGAATTCCTCCGTGAACAACAATTGCAATCACTTCATCAACATTATTTGTTGATTTAATTTTTAGGTTAAGCTTCCCATCATCTAATAATATTGTTTCTCCAGGGTGAACATCTTTTGGAAAATTTTGATAACTGATATATACTTTATCTTTAGTACCAACACATTTTTTTGAAGTTAAAATAATCTCTTCTCCATTAATAAGATTGGCACTATTATTTTCTATCTCACCAACTCTAATTTTAGGACCTTGTAAATCTCCTAAAATAGCAGTATTACCACCTGTTTCCTTGTTAATTTCTCTAATGTTATTAATTACCGATTCATGATCAGCATAAGCCCCATGAGAAAAGTTAATTCTACACACATTTACTCCTGCATCGATAAGCTCTTTCAGTTTCTCTTTTGAGGATGTTGCTGGTCCAATTGTAGCAACTATTTTTGTTTTTCTAAAATCCATAGTTAAAATAATAAGTTTTGTTTTGACTTTAAGGCCTCGACATTAATATTAAACGAAGTTAATACTATTTCTGATGAACTAATTTTTTCAGAAATCTCGTCTATAACTGAATCGTAAGCCGCTCCTTTTATCATAAATAAAAAATCGGTATTTTTTTGTTCAGGTATTAAAAAACCTTTACTGCTTCTATTAGCAATTAAGTAATATTCAGAATAATTTTCTTCATCTATAAATTCATAAAAGGAGAATTTACCAATATTGGTTTTTAAATTAATATCTAAATCTTCGGTTCTGGCTAAATCAATATTTAAAAGCCTATTCATTTCCCAGCACAACCTATAATCTTTTGCATGACAACTAATACCGATTAAGTAAAAGTCATATTCTTCCTCGATATTTAACAACAGTTTAGTCATGCATAAAAAATAATAAACAAAGATATAAAGAACACTAATATACTTCGGTTAATTTAAGGTTATTTATTAGAAGATATATAAAATACAATTTAAATCATTGATATTCCTAAATTTGCAACCTTGGCCCCGTAGTTCAATGGATAGAATAGTAGTTTCCTAAACTGTAGATCTAGGTTCGATTCCTAGCGGGGCTACTTTTTAAAAGGTCTTCCATTTGTATTGATTTTTTAATCAAAGACTACAACCATAACACCTCCGTCAGAAGGAATTGGTTTTAGTGTTAAAGTGTTTTGGTTAAACTTTATTCTTATTAATTCCTTTGGTTTACTATTTAAAAAAACATCAACGCCATTTAAAAAAGGAAACATTTGAAAAGCAGCAAGAGGTTGCCCATTAGTTTTTCCATCTTTATCATCATCGTATAAAAAATGTGCAATAGCTGTTTTCTTTGCTGGAGATAATTGCTCAGAAGAAAGTTCTATACCGTTCACTATTAAAGTGTCTCTTCCATAAATAACAGCTTTATTAGCACTAAAAATTGCAAGTGCAGCTTGTTTTTTATCTTTTGGTATTCCACTCAATAGCATAGCGGCCATTCCTTCTTGTGGAATCGTTCTTAAATACACTAATGAATTTTCCGTTTGAAATGGTTCTCGGTAATAATGAACAGTTCTTTTATTAGGGTTTGTGGGTTTTATTACAAATTCATAAAATGTTTCCTCATCTGCTAAAAAAGGCCCCCAATTACCATTTTCATCTGCTATAAAAGTGAATAGAGGGCTTTTTGAAGTTCTATCGCCAGTTTCAGGATTGATACCAAATATAAATATAGTGGCATTTATTTCAGGTTTATTTTCACCTAATGAGATTACCCTGCCAGAAACATTTTTTGGAAGTATAGAAGTCGGGTACTTAAGTGTTAGGTTAGGATTGAAGAATCGAAACATAGCTTGAAAACTTTCAGTACTTGTAGCAATTTCGTAATGATCTTTATTAGGTATCGCTATATTTTCAATACCAGTTATATCTTCTCCTCCAGTAATTTGATCGTCAGGAGAATACAAGTTAAGCGTTCTAACAGTTAAATCTGTGGTTAGTTTCCCACTTGCTAAATGAATATAATTTTCTACTTTTTTTACGTAAGCACTATCTTTTAAATAAGCGCTACAGACTTCACCACCAGCAGAATGTCCTACTAAATTTACTTTTTCTGCACCTGTTTTAGCAATGACATCGTCAACAATGCTATCTAACAGTTTAGAAGTATTTATTTGTCCAAACATTAAAGAATTCCAATCCATAACGTTTAAGTATTCTGATGGGTATTCTTGCCCTCTAAATAACTGAACAGGTTTAGCCCAACTGTCTCCACTTCCTAACATGCCATGCACAAATATAATGGGCGTATAATTTTGTTGTGCAGAAGAAGAAACACAAACAACGATAAGTAAAAGAGTTAATATTTTTTTCATGGTAATGAATAATTTGGTTATCAAATTTAAGCTATTTTAATTTTCCTAACACAGTTTAATTATTATGGTTATTTTATTGAATTAGCTGTTGCTAAATAGTCTTAATTAGCTAATTTTCCAAAAAATTGAACTATGGGATTGACGAATAATGATGTGCTAAAGAAAATTAGAGTTGCTTTAAAATTACGTGACGATGATATTGTTGAAATTTTAAAGTTGGTTGATTTTAATATCTCTAAAAGTGAATTAAATGCTTTTTTCAGGAAAGAAGACCATCCTAAATACATGGAACTGCAAGACCAAATATTAAGGAATTTTTTAAATGGATTAATCATTCATAAAAGAGGGCCTATGGAGCGAAAGCCCCAACCTCCCAAAAAAGAAAAGAAAGATTAAACGATAGTAATTCTCACTTTTTTCTTTTTTATTCTAGTATTATCAAATTGATTAACAATATGACTTGCTTTTGTGGCTTCTATAGCTACAAAGGAACAGTCTTGTTTAATCTCTATAATACCTAGCTCATCTTTAGTTAAGTTGCCTTGTTTCATAAAAATTCCAGCAATATCACCTTTAGAAATTTTATCTTTTCTTCCTCCAGAAATAAAAATTGTTTCCCAGTTAGATTTAAGTTGAGCTTTTTTAGGTGTTAACTCTTCAATTTCAGTAGAAACAATAAAATCTCTTAAACTTTCATCTTTCCATTTTAAAACATAGGCGGTTCCATCAGCATTCATACGGGCGGTTCGTCCATTTCTGTGAGTAAACTCTTCATTTCTAGGAGGTAATTCGTAATGGATGATAAATTTTATTTCAGGAACATCAATTCCTCGTGCAGCCAAATCTGTAGCAATTAAAAGTTGATGGGTACCATTTCTAAATTTTATAAGTGCTCTTTCTCTGTCTTTTTGTTCTAATCCACCATAAAAGCATCCATGACTGATGAAGTTGTCAGTTAAATAATCACTTACATCTTGTATAGTGTCTTTAAAATTGCAAAAAATAATACCAGGCTGACTTCCTAAATTATTTAACAACTCAACCAAGGTTTTTCTTTTATCTTTTGTAGGAGAAATAACCGTTTTTACTACTAATTGAGAATCTCCTTCTTCTAAAAAATCAATAATAATTGGATCTTGTAATCCAACAAATTTTGGAACTTCAATTTTTTGAGTTGCTGAGGTTAAAATTTTCTTTTCTACATCAGGTAATAAAGCTATAATTTCTTTCATTTCGTTTTCAAAACCAACTTCAAGTGATTTGTCAAACTCATCAAGTACTAATGTTTTAATGTTTTCGGTAAAAAAAGTTTCTTTTCTTAAATGATCAGCTATTCTTCCGGGAGTTCCAACTAATATTGAAGGTAAATGTTTCAGTTCAAGTTTATCTTTAGAGAAAGCACGGCCACCATAAACAGCATTCGATTTAATGCCAGCCCCCATACTTCTAATTACTTGATCTATTTGTAGCGCTAATTCTCTTGAAGGAACAATAATTAAAGCTTGAATTTCAGGTAAGTTTAAATTAAGACTAGATATTAAGGGAAGTAAAAAAGCTAAGGTTTTACCCGTACCTGTTGGAGAAAGTAAAACAGTATTTAAGTTAGTTGAAATTGAGTTGAAAGCTTGATTTTGCATCTTGTTCAAACTTTTTATGTTCAATTTTTCAAGAATAGCTTTTTGATTTATAGTTGTAGTTGACATGTTGACAAAATTACATTTAATCTCATCAAGAATTAGTGTATAGTTAAAATGTTAAAAATGATGGGCGGCATTACAATACAAGTTCAAATAATTAGTTTTGCATTCAATATTTAATCATAACATGAAGAAAACTTTTCAGCTTTTAGTATTTCTCTTTTTTAGTGCAACATTATTTAGCCAAGAAAAATTTACATTGAGTGGCACTATTAAGAATGATAGTAATGGAGAAGATTTAATTGGTGTAACCATTTTTGTAAAAGAATTGCCAGGAGTTGGAACGGTAACTAATCTTTATGGATTCTATTCAATTACTTTGCCTAAGGGAGAGTATACATTTCAATACAGCTATGTTGGCTATAAAACAATTGAATTTAAAGCTAATTTAAATCAAAATATAAAAAACAATATTGAATTATCTTCTGGCTCAACCGATTTAGAAATAGTTGAAATAAGTGCAGAAAGAGAAGATGAGAACATTCGTTCGAACGAAATGAGTGTTACTAAAATTGATATGAAAGAAATTGAAAGCATTCCTGTATTGTTTGGTGAGCGAGATATTTTAAAAACAATTCAATTATTGCCAGGAGTAAAATCTGGAGGAGAAGGAAATGCTGGATTTTTTGTAAGAGGAGGTAGTTCTGACCAAAATTTAATATTACTTGATGGAGCACCTGTTTATAATGCTTCCCATTTATTAGGGTTTTTCTCAGTTTTTAATTCAGATGCAATAAAAGATTTGAAATTATATAAAGGAGGTATGCCAGCAGAATATGGCGGTAGATTATCTTCTGTTATGGATATTAAAATGAAAGAAGGAAATTCTAAAGAGCTATCTGCATCTGGAGGAATTGGTTTAATTGCTTCAAAGCTTACAATTGAAGCTCCTTTTGTAAAAAACAAGGGTTCTTTTATCATTAGTGGCCGGAGAACTTATGCTGATTTATTTTTAAAGTTATCGAGTGATGAAGATCGAAGGAATACTTCGCTTTACTTCTATGATTTAAACATGAAAGCAAATTATCAGTTTAGTGACAAGGACAGGTTATTTATTTCAGGATATTTTGGAAGAGATAATTTAGGTTTTGCTGACCGTTTTGCTTTTAAATGGGGGAATTCAACAGGAACAATACGTTGGAATCATTTATATAATGACAAATTATTTAGCAATACTTCATTAATTTTTTCAAATTACAATTACTTAATAGATATAAAAGCTGCGGGGTTTAAAATAAACTCTAAAATACAGGACATTACTCTAAAACAAGATTTGGATTTCTTTTGGAATGAAAAAAACAAATTAAACTTTGGAGGAAGTATTATTCATCATGCGTTTGACCCTGGAGAAATTTCTTCTAGTGGTGAGGCAATAGGGAATACCAAAATAGAAAATCGTTATTCATTAGAGTCTGGTTTATATATAAGTAATGAGCATAAATTTAACGAACTGTGGTCTGCAACTTATGGCTTAAGATATTCTAACTTCACACAAATAGGTCCGGGAGAAATATATAGTTATGATGAAAAAGGAAATGTTGCTGATACAAGTAACTTCAATAATTATGAAGCGGTAAAAAGTTATAATGGATTAGAGCCAAGGTTGAGTATTAATTACATTTTAAATGAAACTAGTTCTATTAAAACATCCTATAATAGGAATTATCAATATTTACATTTATTGTCTAATTCTTCTGGAAGTAATCCAACAGATGCATGGTTACCGAGTAGTAACAATATAAAACCACAAATAGCAGATCAAGTTGCTCTAGGATACTTTAAAAATTTTAAAGACAATACCTATGAATTCTCAGTTGAAACGTATTATAAAGCATTGCAAAACACAATTGATTATAGGACTGGAGCAGAGATTACACTTAATGCCACTGTGGAAGGAGAATTATTATATGGAAAAGGGCGAGCTTATGGATTGGAATTTTATTTAAAAAGACGAAAAGGTAAGTTTACAGGATGGTTAAGTTATACACTAGCTAGAACTGAGGTGACTTTTGATGAAATTAATGATGGAGATTGGTATCCTGCTAAACAAGATAGAACACATGACCTTTCTTTAGTAGCAATGTATAAACTTAGTGAGCGTGTTTCTTTATCTTCAACTTTTGTTTATTATACCGGTAATGCAGTTACTTTTCCAACAGGTAAATATGTTGTAGATAATCAAACAATAAACTTGTATTCAGAACGAAATGGATCAAGAATGCCAGCCTATCACCGAATGGATGTAGGTGTAGTATGGGATGGAAAAAATTATCGAGAGATATTAAATCCTGATACAGGAGAAAAAGAGAAAGTAAAAAAGAAGTTTCAATCGAGCTGGAATTTTTCTATTTACAATCTTTATGCTAGAGAGAACGCTTACTCATATACGTTTAGAGAAAGTGAAGATGATCCAACAAAAACAGAAACAGTTCAGCTATCATTATTTAAGATAATTCCTTCGGTTTCTTATAACTTTAAATTTTAAGGTATGAATAAGATGATAAAATATATACAGGTAAGTTTTTTATTAGCTTTAACTATAACTTTTTTCTCATGTGAAAAAGTAGTGGAACTTGATTTAGATGATGCTCAACAAATGATTGTTGTTGAAGGTATCGTTCACGATAGTTTAGGAGATAATTTTGTTCTTTTATCTAAATCTAAATCTTTCAATGATAATCAAGGTCAGTTTGAAAAAATATCAGGTGCTTCAGTAATAATTTCAGATAATGCTGGAAATAATTTTACTTTATCAGAAGTTGAGCCAGGTCGTTATCAAAACACATTGTTAGAAGGAGTCTCAGGTAGAAAATATTTTTTAAATGTAACGGTTGATGGTAAAATCTTCACATCAGAATCTATTCTGTCAACTAAAATAGAATTAGACTCGTTGTCTTATGAAGAGGTGAATAATCCTTTTGGTGGTGATGAAGGAGACATTTTACAATATAGAGTCTTTACTCATTTTAGAGACCCTGAGAATATTGAAAATTTTTATCGATTAAAAGTGTTTAATGGAGAAAAACAAGAGAAAGGATTTTTGTCTTTAGATAATAATTTTATTGATGGAGATGATGTTGACTTTCCTATTTTTATCTCAGAATTTGAAGAAGGAGATACCGCAACAGTCCAACTTTTATCTGTTGATGAAATTAACTATAGATACTTTAATGCTATAGAATCCTCTCAAAATGGAGAAGTACCTGGAAATCCAGAATCTAATGTCGTGGGTGAAAATGTAGTTGGATATTTTGGTGCGTATGCAAAAAGCCAAAAATCAATTATAATCACCCCTTTATAATTACTTCACTTATTAATAAACTAATGTTAATTAGTTGTTAGTTAATTTTTGTTTCTACAAAATCCTTTTTATATATTCGAACTTGCTATTAAATAACAAGTTATGGTGTATAAGATTAAATTACTTTTTTGGATTTTATTTTTAGTTCAATTTAGCTTTGCTCAAGATCTTTCTCTTGAAAATAAGATTTTAAAATCAGAAGCAGGAATATACCATATTACTACAAAAGTAAGTGGAAAGGGGAGTGGAGGAATTTTAAGATTAAAATTTACGATACCTGATGAATACACCTTTAAGCTTTTTAACGAACCAGCTTTATTAATTGATAAAAGAGGTAATGAGGTTAAGTTTTATGCCCAGTTCGATGGGGAAATAGATGTTGACATTAATTATCAATTAACTAAAAGCAATAATGATGTTGGCGAAGCTATTCTTCCAGTCTTTTTAGAATATACAGTAAACGAAGAAATGAAAAAAGTAAATAAAGAAATTGTACTTTCAAATCACACGTTTGTTGAAGAGTCTGTAATTGATAGTGTAAGTACACATTTAGAAGAGGCATCTATAATAGAACAAGATGTTAAAGAAGAAATAACTACCGCTGCTATAGAAGACTTAAATCAACCAGAAATTATTAAAGAAGAAAATAAGAAGGAAGAAGAAACATTGGCTATGCCTCAAGGTTATAATTCGTCAACTAATATGGGGTTAGATGAAAATACTAAAACCTATTCTGTCCAAATTTTATCATTACAATTTTTTAATGAAGCTCGATTTAAAGAGTTTTTAGCTGAATATAAACTTAATTCTAACGACACTTACAAAAAAGAGATTAATGGTGTTATAAAAATATACATTGGTAAGTTTAAAAGCTACGATGAAGCAAAGGCTGTTAAGCAAAAATTGATTGAAGAAAATAACTTAACTGATTCGTTTGTTGTTAGCTATTAAAACCATTTTCTTTTTTTAAAGAAAATCAACATCACAACCACTACTCCAAGCATTAGAAAAAGTGCAATCGGATAACCCCATCTATGGTTAAGTTCAGGCATGAATTTAAAGTTCATACCATATATTCCTGCTATAAAAGTTATAGGAATAAAAATTGTAGAGATGATAGTTAATACTTTCATAATCTCATTCATTTTATTGCTTACACTGGTCATATATAAGTCCATTAATCCCGATGTTAAATCTCGATAAGTTTCAATGGTTTCAATAATATGAATACTATGGTCATAAACATCCGTAAAGTAACGCTGAGTATCTTCAGAAATTAATCCAGTAGAGTTCTCTTTAGTCATTTTAGCAATCGCTTCCCGCAAAGGATAAACAGACTTTCTTAAAAAAATAAGTTCTCTTCTTAAGTCTTGAGCCATCTTATAATGTTGCGAATTTGCATTCAGATAAATAGAATCTTCTAGATGTTCTATTTTATCACCTAAATCTTCAATCATTTTGTAATAACTATCTACAATTGAATCGATAATACGATAAAAGAGGTAATCGATATTGTTTTTACGAAGCTTTGAATTTTCATCTGCTAGTTTCTCTCTTATTGTATCTAAAACATCTCCCTCTTTTTCTTGAAAAGTAATAATGTAATTTTTACCTAGTAGGATACTTACTTGCTCGTAATCATTTTCTTCAGAATCTATTTCTTGCTTTTTAAACATTTTTAAAGTGAAGAAAAGATAACTTTCAGATTCTTCAGCTTTAGGCCGATGTTCTGTATTTAAAACATCTTCTAAAACTAATGGGTGAATATTAAAATGATAGCCTATTTTACTTATAACATCTGTATTATGTAAGCCAACTAAATTTATCCAATTGAAAGAGTCAGGATTTACTTTTTTTAAAATTAACTCAACATTATCAGAATCTATTTTTTCAAATGATTTTGTGTTAAACGATAATAAATTAACTGATTTGTTTTCAGTATATACTTCACCTCTATATACAAGATCTCCAGGAGGTAAGCCTGCTTTTGAAGATGATAATTTATGTTTATGACTCTTTTTTTTCATTTAGGAGTGTTTTGGTATATCGTTTTTATAAACGATGGTTCTATATGGGAAAGGTATTTCAATACCATTTTTATCAAATTCTTCTTTAATTGACTTTAGTAAATCACAACTAAGGGCAAATGCATTATCATTACCTTCACACCAAAGGTATGCTTTTAGCTTAATTGCATATTCTCCGTGTTCTACAACCCTAACTAAAACAATTGGTTCTCCATTATTTATTTCGTTAGATGTTCTGTAATCAATCAATAAAGGGTGTTTCTCAGCTTCTTTCTGGATAATTTCTATTGCTTTGTCAATGTTTGAATCATAACTAATTCCAAATTCAAGGTGTTTCCTAATCTTCTCGTCTGTTATGTCACTATTTATAATTGTGTCTTCACTTATTGTACTGTTTGGAATTACAATCCTTCTATTTTCATAATCTTGAATAACGGTATGTCTTAATGTGATTTCTTCAACCACTCCTTTATATGTTGAAAAATTAATAGTATCACCAACTCTAAATGGTTTAAATATTAAAATAAATATTCCGCTAACAATATTTGAAATGGCTTTTTGGGAAGCAAATCCTATAGCTGCAGCTGTTACACCAGCACCTGCAAAAAGTGCATTGCCTAACGAATTAAAGAATGGAATTTTTATAAAGATAAATATTACAGCTATTGAGAAAATAATAAAACTTAAAGAGTTTTTTAAAAACGAATAGTTTGTCGGGTCAACCTTAATTCGCTCAGAGTACTTTGTAATAATTGCTTGAGCAATTTTTCTAAGTATTAATGAAATTAAAAATGCAATTACAATAGTGGTAACAACCAATAAAATATGATCTAAGTATTTGAAATTTAGACTTGAAAAAAATGTTTTTATAGTATTCATTAAAGTATAATTTATATTAAAAGTAACCTCAATTATCAGTGTATATAAAATAATAAAAAGTTTTTATAAACTAAAGTTTGTTTATTTAAAAAATGGGGAATAAAATGAGGTCAAAAAAAATAAAAAATATTTTTTTTAAAATGATTTTTATTTTGATTTAAAATTTATATTTGACCCTTTAAAACTCAACAATAGATGAAAAAAAAGGTCATAAAGTATTCTAAGGTTTCTCCAGCGATGAGAAAATTAATTAGACAAACTTTAGAAGATGAAGATGTTAAATTCTTCTCTTTTCCATATCAAGGAAGTATGGAAGAAGGATTTTTAATGGAAGGTGAAGAAGATGGTGAACCAGTTAATTTTTTGGTAATAGTTGATGATGAAAAAAAATCAACTTACAAACCTGTTGAAGACGATGAAGACGATGAAGATGACGATGATTTTGAAGATGCAATTGATGAGGTAGATGATGTTGAGGATGAAGATGCTGTGTCTGATGATGATGACGATGAAGATTATGATGTTGCTGATGACGATGAAGATGACGACGATGATAAATAAGCATGTTTAGAAAATGTACTAATAAAAAAAGCCTCGATATTTCGAGGCTTTTTTTATTAGTTTAAAAACTGTTTTAAATCAAATTTTGCTTTTAAGAGTTTTTCGAGTTCACTTATCGCAATTCGTTCTTGTTTCATGGTATCTCTATCTCTTATTGTAACCGTGTTGTCTTCTAATGTTTGGTGGTCAACAGTTACACAATAAGGTGTTCCAATAGCATCCTGTCTTCTGTAACGTTTCCCCATAGAGTCTTTTTCATCGTATTGACAGTAATAATCAAATTTTAAGCTGTCTAAAATTTCACGAGCTTTTTCAGGTAATCCATCTTTTTTAGTTAATGGCATTACTGCTAATTTAACTGGAGCTAAAACGGCTGGTAATTTTAATACTACACGTTCAGATCCATCTTCTAATTTTTCTTCGCAATAAGCATAAGATAATGTAGCTAAAAACATTCTATCTAAACCAATAGAAGTTTCTACAACATAAGGAACGTAGCTTTCGTTTAGCTCTGGGTCAAAATATTGTAATTTTTTACCAGAGTGTTTTTCGTGTTGTTTTAAATCAAAATCTGTTCTTGAGTGAATTCCTTCTAGTTCTTTAAACCCCATAGGAAAGTTAAACTCAATGTCGCAAGCTGCGTTTGCATAATGCGCTAATTTAATATGATCATGAAAACGATAATAATCATCGGTCATTCCTAACGATTTATGCCATTTAATTCTTTGTTCTTTCCAGTATTCATACCACTTCATCTCTTCTCCCGGGCGAACAAAAAATTGCATTTCCATTTGTTCAAATTCTCGCATACGGAAAATAAACTGACGAGCAACGATTTCATTTCTAAATGCTTTCCCTATTTGGGCAATCCCAAAAGGAATTTTCATTCTACCTGTTTTTTGAACATTTAGATAGTTTACAAAAATACCTTGAGCAGTTTCAGGTCTTAAATAAATTTTGTTGGCTGAATCAGCAACAGAACCTATCTCTGTACTAAACATTAAATTAAATTGTTTTACGTCTGTCCATTCTTTAGAACCACTAATAGGACAAGCAATTCCCAATTCTTCTATTAATGATTTAACAGCTGCTAAATCATCATTATTCATTGCATTCTTAAACTTGTCATTTATGTCATCAATCTTCGCTTGATTTCTTAAAACATTTGGATTGGTAGCTAAAAATTGTTCTTTGTCAAAAGCATCGCCAAACTTGTTAATCCCTTTATCAACGTCTTTTTGAATTTTCAAGCGAATTTTTTCTACATGCTCTTCAATTAAAACATCAGCACGGTATCTTTTTTTAGAATCTTTATTGTCAATTAAAGGATCGTTAAAAGCATCAACATGACCAGAAGCTTTCCAAGTTTCTGGATGCATAAAAATAGCTGCATCAATACCTACAATGTTTTCGTGCATTTGCACCATTGCTTTCCACCAGTAGCTTTTTATATTGTTTTTTAACTCACTTCCAAGTTGCCCATAATCATAAACAGCACTTAGGCCATCATAAATATCACTTGATTGAAATACAAATCCATACTCTTTTGAGTGAGATATGATTTGTTTTAAATTATCTTCATTTGTTGCCATGGCGCAAAAGTAATTTTTTTGAATGATATGCTAGATAGTATTGTTATTAAAATATTTACCTTTAATGCAAAGATCAATTATGATGGAAAAGATTAATGCATGGATTAATAATCCAATTACTCAACGTTTAATTTTTATAGGAATAGGCGTGCTAATTATTTTAATTGCAGCGCAACTTGTAAAAAAAGGCTTAAATAACACAGTAAAGAGTAATGATAACAAATACAAGGCTCGAAAAGCGGTTGGATTAATAAGTTATATTTTTATTATTGCCTTAGTTCTGTTTGTATATAGTGATAAGCTAGGTAATGTTGGAGTCGCATTAGGTGTTGCAGGAGCTGGAGTTGCATTTGCTTTACAAGAATTAATAATAACCTTAGCAGGATGGTTGAACATTGTTGTTTCGGGTAATGTATTAGTAGGTCAGCGTGTAAAAATAGGTGAAATTAAAGGTGATATTATTGATATAAGCATAATGCGAACAACGATTATGGAAGTAGGAGAGTGGGTAGATGGCGATTTATATAACGGGTGTATAGTTTCAGTTGCAAATAGTTTTGTGTTCAAAGAAAATGTACATAATTATTCAGCTGAGTATCCATTTTTATGGGATGAATTAACTATTCCGATTCGTACTGAAAGTGATTATAAAAAAGCTAAAGAACTGTTTACAAATGTATTAATTTCTATATGTGGAGATTATGCGACGAAAAGTCAGTCACAGTGGAAAGAGTTATCAAATAAATTTAAAGTTGAAGAGGCACAAGTTCAGCCAATGGTTACTCTAAAATTTGATGAAAGCTGGATTACTTTTACCTTAAGATATATTGTAGATTACAAAAAAAGGAGAGGGACTAAAGATTTAATTTACACAACACTACTTGACGAAATTGCTAAATATGATGATATTATTATGATTGCTTCTGCAGCAATTGAGGTAACAAACATTAAGGTTGACAAACAGAATTAAACATTGATTTCTATCAGTTTTAATTACACAGAGTTTAATTATTTTTATAAAATAAACGATAACAAAATGGCAAGATTAATTTTTAGAAATATTTTTTTAGTATCATTTTTTTTAATGCTATCAACTTCATTAATCGGATCTAATGAACATGAGGTGGCTGCAAAAGATCAAAATACGGAAGTTTCAGACCATCATGTGACAAACAATGAAGCAACTCATGAAGAGCATCATACAGATACTTCTCCTTTATTTTTTATCATTATTGCTGTTATTATAGGCGCATTAACTCGATTTTTTTTTCAAAATAGCCCATTACCTTTTACAGTAGTTTTACTGCTGATTGGATTGCTATTAGGTGTGCTTGGGAGGTTTGATTACTTAAGTGTTTTTGATATTAATGGAATGACTTTTGATTTTTCATTTATGGATAGATCAATACAATGGGCTGCTAATATCGATCCTCATTTATTGTTGTATGTTTTTTTACCGATATTAATTTTTGAAGCAGCTTTTGCAATGGATGTTCACGTTTTTAAGAAAACATTTGTGAATTCAACAATAATGGCAGTTCCTGGAATTATTGTAGCAATTGTTTTAACTGCTTTTTTTGTTGTTGGCATTTATTATTTTGGATTTGGATTAGGCAAATGGAATTGGACCATAGCATTACTTTTTGGTTCTGTTGTTAGTGCAACCGATCCAGTTGCTGTTGTTTCTATCCTTAAAGAACTTGGGGCAAGTAAAAAGTTAGGAACGTTAATAGAAGGAGAGTCATTATTAAATGATGGTACAGCTATCGTAATTTTCATGGTAATTTTTGTTGGATTATCTGGAACAGTAGATTCTGATACCTCTCCAATTTTTGAATTTTTTAGAGTCGCTTTTGGTGGTGTTGCTATAGGCTGTTTAATAGGGTGGTTAATAATAAAATGGATTAAAAAGGTCTTCAACGATATGTTAGTTGAAATTACTGCAATTATTGCAGCAGCATATCTTACTTTTTTTATTGCTGAATATTTCTTTCACGTTTCAGGAGTCTTAGCATTAGTAGCTTTCGGCTTAGTAATGGCAAGTTATGGTAAAACAAAAATTAGTCCTGAGGTTCAACACTTTTTACATGAGTTTTGGGAGCTAGCAGCATTTATTGCAAATACATTAATTTTCTTAATAGTAGGTGTTGTAATTGCTGAACGAACAGTTTTTTCGTTGAATGATTTTATATTACTCTTTGCTATATATATTGGGATTTTTATTGTTAGAGCTATTGTAATAGCTATGTTTTTCCCAGCCATGAAAAAATTTGGATATGGTATAACAAAAAAAGATGCTTATGTAGTTTGGTATGGAGCATTAAGAGGAGCAATAGGATTAGCACTTGCATTAATCGTTGCTGGGTCAGATAGCATTGATAAAGAAATAAGAGATCAATTTTTGTTTTTAACTGCAGGAATAGTAACCTTAACATTATTGATAAATGCAACTACTATGAAAATGGTAGTAGAGAAACTTGGACTAACAAAATTGGCTCCAGCTAAGATTTTAGCAATGCATAATTCTAATGTTTATTTGCAACAAAGCGTAGAAAAAAATATTGAAAACCTTAAAACTGATAGGTATCTAAAAAGAGCAAATTGGAAAACAGTTAGGAATTATATGCCAGATTTTGATGCTATGGACATCCCAGACAACATACAAGAACAAAGTGTATTAGCAGAAACAAGAAGAAGAATTTTAGAAAAAGAGAAAGGTAGTTATTGGCATCAGTTTAAAGATGGGTTACTTGGAGGAGAAGCTTATAATTTATTAACTGGAGATATAAATACGATTTTGGATGAAAAAGGGGAGGTTTCTCTTTCTGATAGGGGAGATATTGAAAATTTACTTAAAACATCAAGCTTTTTGAGTAAAGCTCAAAACTATCCTATAGTTGGAGCATTTGCTAAGCAACTATTTTTTGAGAAATTGATTATTAGTTATGATACAGCAAGAGGTTTTGTCGCTGCTCAAGAAGAAAGCTTAAAGCTTCTAGAAAGTATGATTCGCGCGGCAGATGAAAAGGAAATTGTTCAATTACAAAAAATTGAAGAAGAAATAAATGAGAACAAAATAGAAGGATTAACTTTTTTAAGAAACCTAGGGAAAGAGTATCCTGAAATATACAATGCGATTGCGACAAGAGAGGCTGTTAGGAATATGTTGAATTATGAAAAGCATACTGTAGAGCGACTTTTAAAAAGAGGCCGTGTTGCTAAAGGAGAAGCAGATAAAATGATTGCAAACATAGAAAGTAGAATGAAACAGCTTCGTGATGCACCTCCATCATTTGAATTACCAGATGCTGAAGAATTTATGTCTGAGGTTTCATGGTTAAAAGAGGTTGATCATAAATCGTTTCATAAGATATCTAAGTTATTTAAAAGTAAAATGTTCAATACAAATGATGTATTATTAAAAGAAGATAAGCTACAAGATGGGATGTTTATCTTGGTTAGAGGAACAATAAGAATTACAATTAAAGATAAGTTAATAGATGTTTTAGGGCCCGGAGCAGCTGTTGGAGAAGTCGCTGCTTTAAACAACAACAAACGTGCAGCTACTGTTACTGCAGAAACACCTGTGACAGCAATGTGGATTTCATCTTCTGATTTAAAACATTTGGTAACAGATTACCCTTCTGTAGGAGAAAAAATTTGGGAGATTACAGCAAATAGATATGCTTATTATTTATTGAAGGATATTGAACCTTTTAATAAACTATCTGAAGCTCAATTTAAGAAAGAATTAAGAGATGCTAATCTCGTTTCCTATTCAGTAAATACGAGTAAGGATTTGACGGGTGGTTTTAGTGTGTTAATAAATGGAACAGCTAAGGATAATGAAAAAATAATCTCTGCTCCGGCAATTTTAAGCAATAGTATTTTTGAGTTTGAAGCCGGTTCAAAGGTTTTGTTTATTGTTAGTTGATTATAGAGGAAAAAAATTATCTTAATATTTTTCTTACAAAAGCTACCGTAAAGTAGCTCATTAAGAACAATCCCATCCATCCTTCTACAACAGAAAGAGCTCTGCTAAATCCTGTTGGGTAGTAATCTCCATAACCTATTGTTAAAAAGGTAATAGCACTATGGTAAAAAGATGTTTGTAGGTAATTTAATCCATCAGTAGCTCCAACGGAATTTATAATTGTTCCTAAATTAAAATAAGGAAGCACCATATAAGTTAGACTGAACATGATATAAATTAATATCATGCTAAATAAAACCCTAAGAGGGTTTGTGGCATACAATCCCATTTTATCAAAAACAATCCATCTAAACACGTAATAGGGCAATAAAACGAGTTTTTTACCACCCAATTCCATTGCGTCTTTTACATCAGCTCTTTGTTCAAATCGTTTAAACTGGATATAAGACTCATCTTCATCTTCGTATTGCCCGTTAAGGTGAAAATTTTCTTTTAGGATATTAAATTGTTCTGCTTTCTCTCTTAATGTAGTGTCAGGTTGACTTTTAATTAAATCTTTAACATTATTTTTTCTCCAGTCAATAATAAATTTCCCAAGGTTTCTCATCCCCTGTAAGTAAAAAACTTTGATGGCAACTTTCTCTTTTACTGGTTGAATGTCAATAATATCCCTTAAAATAGTGTCTGATAAATCGATGGTGTCACAAGTATCAACCCTTAAATCTAAGTAAACATCTATTCGAGAACCTTTAAATGATATTTTTTTGATTTTTGACACATTAAAAAGTGCATGCCCAGTACCGAAGGATACGTTTTCAAAAATCAGTTCGCTATTTGAAAAATCAACTTGCTTAAATGAAATGTCATTACTACCAAATCGAGCAAGTTTGAAGTTTATTTTACCAGATTTTAACTCAGATTCATCAAAAGTGACAAATCCATCGCCAAAAGTTGCGCGTCTAAAGTCTAATTTTCCGCTTCCAAACTCAACTCTCCTACAATCAAATGTTTGGTCGCCAAACTTTGTTTTTTGAAAATTAATATCTCCTTCACCAAACTTTGCAAAATGAAATTTTACTTTACTATTATTAAAGTTGATGCTACTGAAATTTACATCTCCATTTTTAAAAGTAGCATTAACAAATGAAACTAATCCACCATAAAAAATACTCTTATAAAAAGATACATTATTGTTGCCAAAATCGGCATATTGAAAGTTTATTTCTCCATTACCAAACTCTACGTTTTTGAAATTTATAGGGCCATCATAAAAAACCGATTTAACAAAAGAAAGATTTCCATGAGAAAAAATGGAGTTACTAAAATTAACACCACCTTTAAATTTTAGTTTTGAGAAATCGCTACCTAAAGTACAGTCAAAAAATGAATTTTGAGCTGAAAAGTTTTCTAATTCTATGAATGAATTTCCATCAGAATTTAATGCCTTATTCAATTCGATTGATGAAAAGTTTTTGACATAACAACTGTCAAGGTTTATTGATTCTCCCTTTTTAATTTTCTGATAAACAGCCTCAACCTCAAGATAACCATAGGTGTTTTTAGCAATTATTTTATTCTCTACGTAAGCCCGAACAATAACTGTTTTACTAAAATTCCAATGTTCATTGGAAAAAGAAGTTTCTATAAATTCAATATTGTATGTTGCAAACCTTGTTTCCATAATTTTATAAAACAAAAGGTAGCATATACTTTAAAATTTATTGTTACTGAGTTACTGGAGTTGCAATTGAAAGATTTTCTATTTCAGCATTTAATTCTGCTAAAACTTCTTTAGTAGCCGCTAACTCTTTTTTTATTGAACTTTTAGCATCAGTAAAATACTCTTTTACATCAGTAAAAAGAGAATCATAATATTCATTACCTTTTTCAAGATTTTGAATAAATAAAACCAATTGCTTTTTTTGTTTTATCGTTAAGTTTGGTTTTGTCTCTTCAATTTTGTTTTTAAGGTAATTGATGTACATGTTAAATTCTTTGATAAACATGTGCGGACGGTAGCTATCGTTTAATACATTTATTCTTCCATAAATATGATCTACCATTTCTTTTAATGTAGATTTCTTTGAGAAGTAAGCCATATTAGGACCAGGACAAATTGAAATACCTTCGCCATCAGACTTTCTAAGTAAATTATTTTCAGTGTAAGCAGTCATCACTAAACCTGCACAAATACAAGATTTTACAGTTATCTTATCGTACTGTTTTTTATATTCTTCTGGATTAACACCCTTAGCATCAAGTTCTGCTATTTTCAATTTTTGATATTGACGCGAAGCTAAACAAATTGGCTTTTCAGTAAATTCAGTATTATAAATTTTAAGAAATTGACTAGGACAAGGGCTTCCTGGTTTTCCTTCTGAAATTTTCTCTTCCTTTAGTATATCTTTTGTATTTCCTTTAACAGAATTAAAAGGAACACCTATTGGAGAAATATCACTTAAATAAAGATCCTCTTCTGTTGCTTCAGATAATATTTTAAACGAATCACCATCTATATTAACTGCTTCTGGAACTAGTAAGAAAGGTGTTCCCCATCCAACAGCGTCCATTTTGTAGTGTTCCATTAAAAACTCATGTTCTTCAGCAGTTCCTACCCCACCTTGTGCAGTAACTAACAACTCTAAAGGTTTTGACAATCTTTTTCTTCCTAAGCCTTCTAAAGCGTCATTTAATATTTCGTGTACTTGTTCAATTAATTCTTCTCTGTGTAACCTAAATTCTTCTAAAATTGGACCCATTAAAAAACCATCGGTAGCAAAAGCATGTCCACCGCAATTTAATCCAGACTCAATTCTATATTCAGTAACCCAAATTCCTTTTTTTGCTAAAAATTTTCCTTGTACTAATGCAGAACGATAATCACTTACTTTCAAGATTACTTTTTTAGCTAACTGTTCATTTTCATCAGGGAAAAAACCATCAAAATTTGAAATATAGCTATACAAACGAGGGCTTAATCCTGCAGATAAAACAACTCCAGCATTTACATCGCTGTTTGCAAAACCTCTTAATGCTGCATGAGCATCATTCATATGTTGAGGTAGTTGCTCTCCTGTTTTTGTAAAGTTGGCTCTATCTAGTTTGGTCATGATGTTTACATCTATAGACCCAGGAGTCATATTTTCTTTAAGCCAGTGTTGTATTTTTTCTATTACAGAAGAATCACTTTCGTTCTTCATTCTATTGTATTCTTTCTTTAAGTCATTAAAATCAGGAAGCATTTCAAAATACTTTGTTAGTTCACTTCCTTTTTCAAATGATGCATTTTTTATTTCTTGAAATTTATTCTTAACCATTTCATTCATTAAGTTAAGATACATTGTAATTCTATTCGCTCTTCCATCAGCATCATCTTTCGGAACCTCAACAAAAGGAATATTTAATTTATTGCAATAATGCGCTCTCATTCTATCAGCAAGTTTATCATCGCCTAAAGAAAGCACAGAGGAAATTCCATAAGGAGCTACCTTAAGAGGGGTGTCTATCGTAAAACCAATTCCCATAACAGGGATGTGAAATGTGTGTTGTTTTTTCATGTTCTTTTCAGTCATATCATTTTTCATTCAGTAAATCCTTTTTTAAGGACGTTGTTTACAAAAAGTAAATGGCATCAAAATTACTAAAAAATAAAGTTTATGTCTCAGATTATGATGGTTTTCTTAGTAGAATTGGTTCTATCTATATTAGATAATTTTATAAAGTGTAATTAAGCCTGTTATAAGTATTAATACTAATACAATTGATTTAAATTGTTTGTCAGAAATTTTAGCTAGAATTTGCTTACCTATATATGTTCCAACTATACTAACAATTAAGAGTATAGGTATTAAATATAAATCTTCTTTGTGTATATAACCGTTAAAGTAATATACAAAACTTCGGCTAGCATCTATACCTAAGTCGATAACAGCAGAAGTAGCAATAAAAACTTCTGTTTTAAGGCTAAAAGCTGCTAAAGTAATTCCTCTAATTGCACCTCCTGTTCCAAGTAATCCAGCAAACAAACCTGATGCCGTACCTCCAATTATAGAATTGGCTATTGTAGGTTTAACTTTTAGTGATTTAAAAATTAATAAGGTTAAACTAATAGTAATTAAAAATATTGCTAATCCTATTTCTAATAACTGGGTAGGAATATATTTACTTAAAACGCCTCCAATTATTACAAACCCTATTGCTGGGATACCAATTGATAATACCAACTTTTTATCGAAACCTTTTCGAAAAAAAACGATTTTGGTAATGTTACTAGATACATGAAAAAGTGCTGTAATTCCTAATACAGAATAAAAATCTAAGAAATAACTCGCTATAGGCACAAAAAATAAAGATGAGCCAAATCCGCCGACAGTTCCAAGAATTTCGGCAAGTAGTGCTAAGAAAATAAATAGCGTTAAGTTTTCCAATTACTTTTTAGAGCATGTACTTATCCCAAAAGGAAGATAAAGCGGACAAAAGCTTATAATGCTTGTTAAAATAAAAATTGCCCCTAACGCTAATAAAATATATCCTAAAATACCTGTTACTGTTCCAGTAAAATATAATGCTGAAAAAACAAGAGCAATAATTACTCTAATAATTTTATCAACTTTTCCCATGTTTTCTTTCATTGTCATTTTATTTTTTAAGTGATTTTAGTTCAAAAAGATCTTTTCTTCTATCCTTTAGGTTTCTTACGCTTCCAAACTGATTAAGTTCCCTTAATAAGCCTAAATCTACATCTGCAATCAAAATCATTTCGGTATTAGGAGTTGCTTCTGCTTTAATCCCATTTGCTGGAAAGGCAAAATCGCATGGTGTAAACACCATAGATTGAGCATATTGTATGTCCATGTTGTGTACTTTTGGTAAGTTACCAACACTTCCTGCAATGGCTACATAACATTCATTTTCTATAGCTCTTGCTTGTGAACAGTTTCTTACTCTAGAATATCCATTTTGAGTGTCAGTTAAAAACGGAACAAATAAAATGTCCATCCCTTCGTCCGCTAACAATCGACTTAATTCTGGAAATTCTGAATCGTAACAAATTAACACGCCAATTTTACCACAGTCAGTATCAAAAGCTTGAATTTTATTGCCTCCTTGCATACCCCAAACTTTTGCTTCATCTGGTGTTACATGTAGTTTTTCATATCGCTCAATTGTCCCGTCTCTTCTACATAAATAGCCAACATTGTATAATCGGTTATTTAATATTTCGGGCATACTCCCTGAAATAATATTGATGTTGTAAGAAATTGCCATTTCTGAAAATTTCTGAACAATAGTTGATGTATGTTTGGCTAGTTCACGAATAGCATCTGGCTCATTTAAGTGATTATTCTCGGCCATCAAGGGAGCATTGAAAAATTCAGGGAAAAGAGCAAAATCAGATCGATACCCTGAAACCGCATCAATAAAATATTCTGCTTGGTGCATTAATTCATCTAGGTCATTATATGGTCTCATTTGCCATTGAATTAACCCAAGTCTAACTACTTTTTTTGTAGTACTTACGTTTTTTGTTTTTTTCTCATAAGAAAGATTATCCCATTCTAATAAAACTGCATAATCATTAGAATCTGAATCTCCTTCTAAATAATTTTTCAACACCCTAGCAGGGTGGAAATCATTTGAAATTTGAAAGTTAAAAACAGGATCATGTATTTCTTTACGCTTTACTTTTGCGATGTATGCTTTAGGACTCATTTCTGCTGCATACTTATGATAATTTGGAATTCTACCTCCAAAAGCTATTCCTTTTAAATTTAACTTTTCACACAATTCCTTTCTGTAATCATAAAGTCTTCTAGCTAAACGTAAACCTCTAAATTCGGGCTTTATAAAAACATCAATTCCATAAAGAACATCACCACTTTTTTTATGTGTATTAAAAGTAAAATCTCCTGTTATTTCTTTGTAGGTGTGTTGGTCCTCAAATTTATCGTAATCTACAATAATAGATAAGGCACAACCTGCAATTTGGTTGTTTACTTTAATAACAACTTGCCCATCAGGAAACTTATCAATCAACGTTTTAATTTGATGTTCTTTCCAGTATGAGTTAGGCATACTTGCATAAGACTCAATCATTGCTTCTTTTAACTCTTGATAATCATCAAGACTTAAAAAGCTTAAATCAATACTTTCAATATTTTCTTTTTTCATGTAAAATGTTAATCGATTGAAAAGCTATTTATTAGCTGCTTCGACTCGTCAAAAATACGAAGTATAAATAGTCAATTAATATTCCAATACTAAAATTTCTACACGGCGGTTCAGTTGTTGTTGCTCTTGAGTTCCAGTTATAGGGTATAGCATTTCTGAACATCCTTTTCCAATCGCTTCTATTCTTATGTCGTCAATTTTATTATCAAATAAATATTTTTTAACTCTTAAGGCTCTGCGTTCTGACAATAACTGAGAGTTTGTTCTTGCATCACATCCATTTGTGTGCCCTTCAACCAAAATTTTTAATGTTTTATTCTTTTTCATTAGCTTAACTAATCTTTTTAAGCTCGGATAAGCCGAAGAAATAAAAACAGGTTGTCCTCCTTCAAAATGAATATTGTTTACTTGTAATCTTTTACCTTTTTTAAGTTCAGGCAAAGCAAAATTTAATGGTTTAGGACTTAGTGCTTTTAGTTTTTCTACGCTTATCATTTTTTCTTCAAAAAAATATTCCTCAGCATCAATAGCTAAAATGTACATTTTTTCAGGATTGGTTATAACAAAGGGCACTTCCATTTCAAAATACCCAGTTTTTGCATCAGCTTTTGTTGTTGCCAATGTTTTCCCTGTTTCAGCATCATCCCAACTCACTTCTGCAGCTATTTTTTTATCACTCGATTCATTCGTAACATAACCCGATATTTTTTTTGTGTCGTAATAACCAAATTCAACAATTACTCCCTGACCTTCATCGTAAACATTATCTAACACTAAATAATATTCTTCATCTTTAACTGCTTTAACAGGTGAGCTAAATTCAGATTGTATTCCAGCAATTACATGTGTTTGATTGGCATCAAAATTTAAGCCCGTAATTCCTCTTTTTTCGATATTAAATCGAGACAAATTACTCCGAATAGGCTTAAGTTTTTTTGATTTGATTTTTTGAATATTATTTTCTCCTTCACTTTTAAAAAGTAAAAAATCATAATCATTTTCTGGGTTTTTAGGTTTTATAGAAAAAACCATATCTCCAGTTTTAGGAATTGTAAATTTTATCCAAACAACATTGTGTTCTTTTTCAAAGTAAAATTTATCTTTTGATCTTCCAGAAGCAACTTCTATCTGGTTTCCAGAACCTTTAGGTGAACACTTAAGGAAGAGCTTATTCACTTTTCCCACTTTTATAGCATTCTCAATATCTGTTGCTTTTAAAATAATATCGCACTCTATTCTTTTTGTATAAGGGTCTGACTCTTGAGCAAAAGAGTATTGAATTAAAGAAAGTAAAATGATTATAAAAAAAGAATGCCTCATTTTTTAAAAATAATAAAAAAGCCCCAACATTAAAAAGTTGAGGCTTTATATAAAACGGTTATAGGTTTAAACCAAATCGAACCCTATATCTGTTCGGTAATATTTTTTATCAAAATCAATTTTTTTAGCGTTAGCAAAAGATTTTGAAAGTGCATCTTTTATATCGGTTCCGAAAGAGGTTAAAGCTAAAACTCTTCCTCCGCTTGTTACTATATGCTTACCATCTTGTTTAGTGCCCGCATGAAAAGCAATGCTATTTTCAATGCAATCAAAACCTGTCATCACTTTTCCTTTTTCGTAATCTTCTGGATAGCCACCAGAAACCAACATTACAGTTGTTGCAGTTCTTTCATCTACCTCAAAAGTTTTTTCATGCAAAGTTTGATTACTTACTCCAATAAATAAATCTAATAAATCTGATTTTATTCTTGGTATTACTACTTCAGTTTCTGGATCGCCCATTCTAACATTATATTCTACTACTGATGGGTTTCCATTATCGTTCATTAATCCAATAAAAATAAACCCTTTATAGTCAATTCCATCTGCTTTTAATCCTGCAATAGTTGGTTTAACAACTTGTTCTTCAACTTTCGCTAAAAAGTCTGGAGTAGCAAATGGAACCGGTGAGATAGCTCCCATACCACCTGTATTTAACCCCGTATCACCTTCTCCAATTCGTTTATAATCTTTTGCAGAAGGCAAAATTTTATAACTGTTTCCATCGGTCAATACAAATACAGATAGCTCAATTCCTTTTAAAAATTCTTCAATTACAACAGTAGTTGATGCAGCACCAAACTTTGCTTCAGCAACCATGTTTTTTAATTCAACTTTTGCTTCTTGTAAATCGTTTAAAATTAACACTCCCTTTCCAGCAGCTAAACCATCTGCTTTTAAAACATAAGGCGGCGATAAGGTTTCTAAAAAAGCATAACCTTCTTCTAAATTGGTTTTAGTAAAACTTTGGTAACGAGCTGTAGGCACGCCATGTTTTTGCATAAATTTTTTAGAAAACTCTTTACTCCCTTCTAGTTCAGCACCATCTTTTTTAGGGCCAATTACAGGTATATTTTTTAATTGCTCGTCAGCTAAAAAGTAATCGTGAATTCCATTTACTAAAGGATCTTCAGGGCCAACAACAACCATATTAACATTGCTCTCTAGCACAAATTTTTTGATTGACTCAAAGTCGTTTAGACCAACATTTACATTAGTTCCAACTGCTGCTGTTCCTGCATTTCCAGGAGCAATAAATAAGTTTTTAAGTTTTTTACTTTGAGCAATTTTCCATGCAAAAGCATGCTCTCTTCCTCCTGACCCTAAAATAAGTACGTTCATCAATTTATATTTTTAGCAAAAATAAAAAATCCCCAACTGGTATAGAAGGGGATTAGTGTTTATTTATCAATAAGTTTAATCTATACATTTATAAAATAGGATTTATAACTACTTTTTTTACATAAAAAATCCCCAACCATTTTGGTTGGGGATTAATACTAACTATCTAAAAAATATTACTTCACTTTAAGTTTTGTAACAACCTTATTTTCATGAACATAAACATACTCTGCTTCTGTTGTTAATGTTGTTGAGGCTCCTTTTTTAGCCTTAAACTGTTTAAAGCTACAATCTTTTAAATCAAAACAAGCTATGTCTGCACTATTCGTTTTCATAATTAAATAATCACCAACATAATCTTCTAAGAATGATGTTTTGTATTTATTGCTTGCTACTAATTTACCATCGCTAATGTTATGAGTAGCAATACCTTTTTTACCAATTACAACAGCTTTGTCATTATACAGTTGCAATCCTTCACCAGTTCCTATTCCGTCATCTTTTAACGCTATTTCATAATTTACATTTCCATCAGCTGCTTTAATTGAATAAAGTGATTTACCACTACTAATAATTACATTTCCTTCAACTGTAAATGAATTAGAAATACCTTTTTTAAATCTTTCTGAGTCCCAAGCTAAAGACCCATCAGCAACATTAAATGCTTGCAATCCAAAAGGTTTAACTTCAGGATACCAAACTCTTGTTTCTGTTTCCCAAGTGTAAGTTCCATCACTTTGTTTTACTTTTTTTCTAATGTATGCTTGCGCTTCTACTAAACCACCTATTTGTAAAACTATTTTATCTCCAGCTAATCCCATTGAAGGTATTGCTCTTGCTGCTTTAATTTCTGCAGATGTCCATAATAACTTACCTGTGTTTTTATCATACTTTTTTAGGTATTGCGATTTTTTACTAGACATATCTAAAACATAAACATCATCACCATGGAAAATAGGTTCAGCAACTGCTCCGTATACACCAAACTTTTTTGTTCCAGCTGGTTGCCCTACCATTTTGTCTGCAGTAAAATCGAAAGCTGCAGCCCACAATTTAGCACCTGTATTTATATCGTAAGTTTGAATACCATTCATTCTTAGCACTAACATATCATCTTTTAAGTCTAAGTCAAAAAGAAACTCTTTGGTAATTACTTTTCTTTCAGCTCTTCCTATATATGCTTGTTCCCATACAACATCTCCATTACTCATGTCCATTTTTACTACCTGATTTTTCATCCCTGTAAACAATGCTCCTAAGCCTCCTGGAACAAAGTTAATTCCATAAATAAACCCATCTTTATAAATGTAAGCTCCTACTACTCCTTTAAACTTTTCTGTACTCCATCTTTCTTTTCCTGTTTTTGCATCAACAAAAATCATTTCTTTTTTCATTGCTACAATAAATCCATTTTCTTCTGGAATATCAATGAATAAATCAGCGAACTCAGTTGTTTCGTTTTGACTTCCAACAAAGGCACTTGCAAAACTTTCTGACAGTTGAAATCTTTCGGAATTCCATAATAAGTTACCTGTTTTCATGTCAACACATGCAACCTGATCTTTACCTGCTTTTTTATCAAATAATAAAAGTGCGTCAGACTCCCATAATGGTATAATTTCATCTACTTTTCTAAGTTTTGGAGCAACATCCTTGAAACGTTTAATCCATAACACTTTACCTGTTTTGTTATCAAAAACAGTTACTTCTTTTTGAGATGCTGCATAGCTATATCCTCTTTGTTCTGTTCCTACTCCGTGGCTTTCAATTTTATGATCTAATTTGCTTTCCCATACTATGCTCATATCATCTTGAGCGAAAGTTGAAAGAGTCATAAAAACTCCGGCTAATAATAATAGTTTTTTCATAATGTATTGTTTTGGTTTGTTTTAAAATTTAAATTTATAATTGATTTTATATCGTTTGCTTTTGGGTGTTTTAAACCCCATTTTTAATTTTAATACGGCATCTTTTAATAAGTTTTGAACTTCTTCTGATCCGCCTTCTCTATCCACTACAAAGACAGATTTTACTTGCCCTTTATCATTGATAGTAACATCAAAATTATAAGTGCCTGTTGCTTGGTTCTTTTCTTTAAACTTTAAAAGAGCGCCATCTTCACTAGTCATTTCATTGTCTAAAACAATTTTGATTGCTGATTTTATTTCTTCAGCATCTGTATAATGCTTTTTTAATTGAGCTTTCATTGTAAATGAAGCCATCATCATTATTAATGCTATTATAATTCTGGATCCCATAATATTGTTTTTGTTCCACTTACTATTAACACTTTATTGTTTGGTAAAAAGGCAAAACTTGCTCTTGAGTCTGTCATCATTCCTGATTTAATTGCTTGACCTAAGCGTGTTACTAAATTGAATTTAGTAAGAGCTCTTCCTGTTTTATAATTGTACAATATTATTTCAGGAAACTTATCTGTTGATACTACTCCAAATACATTTTTATCAGTGTTTTCATGAAAATCTGGCTCATAAATAGACAAAGTCATATAAGCTGTTCTTTTTGGAGTGCCTGCTGGCATCTCAATTGAATAAATATATCCTTGACGGCCAGCTGTAGAAAGTTGCATTTTAGAATGAGGAATACTATAACTAAGTAATTCCGAACCATCTTTAGAAAATTGTAAACGATAAATAATATCGTATAACTCATTAATTGTTTTGTCTAATGTTAATGTTTCAACGTTATAAAGGCTAATCATTTCACGGTATTTTAACGCTGGTTTTATAGCCTTTTTTGCTTTCTTATCGTTTCTAATGGTTGGAGCATTTTTTACCTGTTCTAAAGTAGGTCGGTGAGAAACTGCTAACCATTTTTCGTCGGGACTAATTGCAACTGAATTGGTTGCTTTTTCTACAATTAACGTTTTGATTTTATTGCCTGATGGTAATTCATAAAAATCAACTTTGTCACCACTTAAAACCACATAAAATGTTTCGCTATTTGAAATTTTTACAGAATGAGCCTTATTAATTTTTTGGACAATCTTTCCTGATTCTGAATTAACTATTTCAAAATCAACTTCTCTATCCTTATTCGGGTTATAATCGTTATAAAATGTTTGCTGCAGCAATAAATATGTCCCTTTTGCTGAATAATCAACTTTGGCTCCGGCATACCAATTACCAACATCAAACTTTTTAATAATTTTATCATTTTCCCAATCATAAATAAATAAAGGAAAGCTTTGCATTCCAGCAATCGCAATAGTTTTTCCATCTGGAGAAATTGCAATTCCTGACCTTAACGATTTTTCATCTCCAAGCTTAAATTCTTTAAAATTGTCGTTTGATTGTGCGTAACTACTAAGACAAAAAAATAAAATACTTATTACAAGTAAATTTTTCATTATTGGTTTGGTTATACAGAGCCCTCTTTCAAATCGGTCAACCAAACCAAAAGACAACCTATTGAAAGAGAAACTCTATAATTAAAATTTCTTTTTTTGTCTGTCGGTTTATTAATGATTGACGAAGTAAAAGTAAAAGGGTGAGATAAATTTGACAATACGGCATTTGCCGTATTATTTTATAAAAAATACTTTAATTGAATTTATCTTTAAAGATTGCTTTGTAATTTTGAAGTATGGGAACTTTATTAAAAAATGCAACAATTGTTAACGAAGGAAAATCCTTTAAAGGACATGTTTTAATTGAAAATGAGTTAATTTCAAACGTTTATCAGTCTACTGATGATATTTCTTCATTAGAAAACGATAATAATGTAATTGACCTAAATGGTAAATATTTATTGCCAGGGGTAATTGATGATCAAGTTCATTTTAGAGAACCAGGGCTTACTCATAAGGCAACAATAAAAACAGAGTCAAGAGCAGCTGTGGCTGGAGGTATTACTTCTTTTATGGAAATGCCTAATACAGTTCCGAATGCATTAACCCAAGAATTGTTAAATGATAAATATGACATTGGAGCAAAAGACTCTTATGCAAATTACTCTTTTTATATGGGTGTTTCTAACGATAATATTGAAGAGGTTTTAAAAACGGACCCAAAAACAGTTTGTGGAGTAAAGGTTTTTATGGGGTCTTCAACTGGAAATATGTTGGTTGATAATAGAGAAACATTAGAAGAGCTGTTTGCTAAATGTAAATTGTTAATTGCTGCTCATTGCGAGGATGAAACAACAATATTAAATAATACAGCTATTTATAAAGAAAAATATGGGGAAGATGTTCCAATGGAATGTCATCCTGAAATTAGAAGCGAAGAAGCTTGTTATTTATCTTCCTCTATGGCAATAGAATTAGCAAAAAAACACAATACAAGATTTCATTTGTTTCACTTGTCAACAGCCAAAGAAATTGGGTTGTTGGATAATACGATTCCTTTAAAAGAAAAAAGAATAACGGCCGAAGCATGTATTCATCATATGTGGTTTTCCGATAAAGATTATGCTGAAAAAGGATCGCTTATTAAGTGGAATCCGGCAGTAAAAACAGAAAATGATAGAGACCAAATTTTACAAGCTGTAATTGATGATAAAATAGATGTAATAGCTACTGACCATGCCCCACATACAATAGAAGAAAAACAAAATAAGTATTTTAATGCCCCATCTGGAGGTCCTCTAGTTCAACATGCTTTAGTAGCAATGCTAGAACATGTGCATAATGGAAAAATCACATTAGAAAAAATGGTTGAGAAGATGAGTCATGCTGTTGCTGATTGTTTTAATATTGATAGCAGAGGATTCATTAGAAAAGGCTATTATGCTGATTTAGTCGTAGTTGATTTAGACTCTCCTTGGGAAGTAAAAAAAGAAAACTTATTTTACAAATGTGGTTGGTCTCCTTTTGAAGGGACTACTTTTAGAAGTAAGGTTTTACAAACCTATATTAATGGTTCGTTAGTTTATAACAACGGAACATTTGATGAAAATTTTAGAGGAAAGCGAATGTTGTTTAACAACTAAACTTCAGAATCCAATAAATCTGTAGCGATGTGGTATCTAGGATCATCAATTGATTCTTCTATTACATTTTCTAAATTTGGATCAGCTTTTAATAAAAGCACTTTACATTCAGGACTCAAGTGGATTAGCTTTATATTTTTTCCTAATTCTAAATATTTTTCGGCTAAAACAGTAACTGCTTCAACTCCGGAGTGATCGCTAACTCTTGATTCTATAAAATCAATTTCTACATTTTCAGGATCAGTTTTTGGGTCAAATTTTGAGTTGAAATTTTGTACAGAACCAAAGAATAATGGTCCCCAAATTTCATAAACTTTTGTTCCATCCTCTTTAATTCTTTTTCGTGCACGAATCATAGTTGCATTATTCCAAGAAAACACTAAAGCCGACATAATAACACCAGCAATTACAGCTATTGCTAAGTCTTGCCATACAGTAATTGCAGAAACCGCAATTAAAACAATAGCATCTGCTTTAGGTATTTTATTTATGATTCTAAAACTACTCCAAGCAAATGTCCCTATAACTACCATAAACATTACACCAACTAAAGCAGCAATTGGAATTTGCTCAATTAAAGGCGCTCCAAATAAAACAAAACATAAAAGAGCTATAGCTGCTACAACTCCAGAAAGCCTTCCTCGTCCACCAGAATTTACATTAATTATAGACTGCCCAATCATGGCACACCCACCCATTCCTCCAAACAAGCCATTTAAAATATTTGCGCTTCCTTGAGCAACACATTCTCTATTTCCACTCCCTCTACTTTCTGTAATATCATCAACTAAGTTTAATGTCATTAACGACTCAATTAAACCTACAGCTGCTAATAAAAATGCTGTTGAAAGAATTAAACTCCAATGTCCTTTTAAAGTATCAAATAAGCCAAAAATTTGAGATTGAAAAGTTGGTAAGCCCCCTTGCAAACCTTCGCCGCCCCCATCTTTAATAAAAGATCCTACTGTGCTTACATCAATATTTCCAAAAATGGTAATACAAGCAACGACTATAATTGCTGTTAATGCAGCTGGTACTTTTTTAGTGATTTTTGGTAATCCAAACATTATTCCCATTGTTAAGCCAACTAGGACTAGCATGATCAACAAATTTTTACCTGTTAACCACTGTTGAACACCATCAACAGATTCTTTAAAAAGACCGATTTGAGATAAGAAAATTACAATTGCCAAACCGTTTACAAATCCCATCATAACAGGATGCGGTATTAAACGAACAAATTTCCCGAGTTTTAAAATACCTGCTAAAATTTGAATAGCACCAACAAATAATAAGGTAATAAACAACCATTGCAACCCTAGATTTTCGATTGGATTAGCTAATTCCATTCCCACAATATTTCCTTGCTGTATCATGTGCACCATAACGACAGCCATTGCTCCTGTAGCTCCTGAAATCATCCCTGGACGCCCACCAAATAGTGCCGTTACAATACCCATCATAAAAGCACCGTATAAACCAACAAGAGGGTCAATACCAGCAACAAATGCGAAAGCAACAGCTTCTGGAACAAGAGCCAAAGCAACAGTTAAACCTGATAGAACATCATTTTTTGGATTACCTGTAAAGTTGTTAAATATCTTTCTCATTGCGCGTTCTTTATGTTAAAAAAGCGGCAAAGATAGCGTTTTAGAATTTAACTAAATATTCAAGAATTACTTAACAATAACCATTTTTTTAGTTTCTGAACGGGTTCCGTTATTATCTATGAAATAATAATAGATGCCAGCAGCAACATTTTTTGTTGAAATAGTAACAGATTTTGAATTGCTAGATAATTCTTGTTTTAAAACAACTTGTCCCAATTCGTTGGTAAGATTTAATACAGCTGAATTAGTATTTTGATTCAACACATATTTAATAGTAGCAAAATCTTTAGTTGGGTTAGGAGAGCTTTGTCCTAGAAATGCTAAATTTTCATATAGCGAATTAAATCCAGTTGTTCCATAAACAGCATTTACTTTAAAATCATCAAAATAGAAACCATCTTCAGTTTGGAAGTTATCAGAAACAATTTGAAAACGAACTAAAATATTTTCATTGATATAATCGCTTAAATCAATTTCTTCAAGCACCCAACTTGATTGAAACCCATCATATAATGGTTGATTGTTATCTTGATTTGAATTACCGATTTTAGTGTAATTTCCACATTGAGGAATCCAGTTTGAACCATTATCGGTAGAAACTTCAACTTGAACATAATCCCAACCTGCTTCAATTGCCCATTTAGCATAAAACGACATATTAGCAGTTACAGCACCATTTAAATCAATTTCGTTGGTAAGCGTAATTGTTTTATTAATACTATTGCTGTAGTTTCCAGATGGAGAATCAGTAATTGAACTTGAAGCTGAATAATATGTTGAGTTTGTTGTGTTCCATGTTTGAGAAACAGACCAATTGGTTAAATCATTAGCATTATCATCTAAAATTGTTTGTTGTGCACCGTAAATTTTTGTTACAGGATAATCGATTGTAAATAGTCCATTATCCACAGTAATAATATAACTTACTAATTCTCCTGGAGTAATTGATGAGGATAATGTATAACTAATTGAATCTAGATTTGTTTGATTAAAGCTCATTCCATTGTGAGCATTTGCGCTACCTACACTTATAATATTAGATGTAACTGGCGTAATGGTAACCGTAAAATTTCCTGTTCCATTAAAATCTAATCGAGTTAAGCTATAATTTAAAAACCCAACTTGGTTAGCTATCATTAGTGATTTTAAGTCTTCAGCTTCAGCATAATTATTTAGTAGATGCGCTGCAGTTAAATTTAAGTGAATCATATCATGGCATAATTGATCAATGTCTGCTTCAATTGGCCAAAATCCTTGTGCGCCACTACCAATTTCTGGGGTAAATGAATAGATTTTTGAATGTTCAGTTGTGTCTCCATACATCCAGTCGTCAGAACCACCAGATGTAGGGTAAAGTTCCCATCCAACAGAGTTTGCATAATTATTTTCAGCAACCATAGCATCTGATATTGCTACAAAATCTGCATCATCAGGGCAATATTTGCCAGTTTCAAAACCAAAAGGATACAATAATAAGTTGCTGTAAGAATGATTGTTTAACGCAATTTTAAATTCATGCTGGTTTACAAACCATTTCATCGCTTGGTTTTCAGGTTCAGAAAACGCATTAGGACCACAATGCGTGTCGTTTCCAGTGTCAAATGAAATACCAGTAGTACCCCAAACACTTCCGTTTGCTCCATCTATATAGTCATAGTTTCTATTGTTATCCACCCCAAAATTTCCATCAAGATGGTTTCTTCTATTCTTACGCCACATTCCACCACCATTTGGGTCGGTAGATTCATTGTAAAGAAATCCATCAGGATTAATAAATGGAACAAAGTATAATTCAGTATTATCTAAAATAGCCTGTATTTCTGGGTCAGTAGCGTAATTCTCTAATAAATACCACATGTAAAAAACCAATTGATGAACAGAAATAGCTTCACGTGCGTGGTGTACAGCATCATATAACATTTCAGGTTCATTTTCATCGGTATTGGCGTTGTCTGACATTCTTACCCAAAACAAATTATTTCCATCATGCGTTGTAAAAGTGTCTATTGGTGCTCTAGCTGTAATTAAATTTGGGTATAGAGTTGCCATATCATCTATTTCAGCCATTACTTCGGCATAAGTCATAAAACCACCCATCGAACCATGGTTATAATTTACTGGATTTGCTATAGAAGTTCCACTGTTTCCTCCAGAACAGGAATTATTTTTAAAGGTTGAACCTTTTGCATTTTTGTTACGCTCAACGTAATATTTCTTTACATCATCAATTATAATTTCTACAGTTGCACCAAGATTTTTGGCGGTGTTTAATTCTGATACAGAAAAATCACTTTCTATAAAAACTCCTTTTTTATGAACACCGTGATCCATAGGAATTCCACTATTGTTTAACGCTTTGTAAGTTTCTGGAGTGTTATAAAAAATACGTGCTTTACTGTATTTCTCAGTTTGTTTTTGTGAAAATGAAAAGGTGCTAATTAATAAGCAAAGTAAAATTGAGAAAGTTTGTTTCATAGTTTTTAAGTGTTACTCCCACATGACTTGGTTAATTTCTTTAACGTATTCCAGTTGAGAGAGTTTACATAGTATTTTTTTAAAGTCTTTGTTGTAAGTGTTTCCAACAATTAGCAAATGTTCTTCGCTACAATTACTTCTGCCTTTTCCTTTTTGAGATTTTAGGCTCGAATCGATATTTTTTACTTCCATTAAAAAGTCAACTTTGTTGGGAATGCAAAACTCAAAATCTATCGTTGTTTTATTGTTTTCCGTACCCAATTGACCTCTTTTGTCTAATTCATAGATGTCGAATTTTATCTTTTTATAATTACAATCGTCATTATCAATAGCAACTGTCTCAACTTTTTGAGGAGAATTACAAGAGCATATCCCTAAAAGAGAAATACATAAAATAAAAAGAAGTTTGTTAAAGTTCATGTTTAGTTAATCAACCAAATTTACAAAATTGGAAGCACAAATAATAATGGTTTAACTAAAGGTTGTTTTGCTAAGTAAACGGTGTTTGAAATACTTGAAAACTATATTATCAATGTCAAAAGGAATTAATGTATTTTTATTCATTCAATTTAAATAGAGCAAATGCACAAAATATATAAAAGAACAACGGCCATTTTTTTAACTACATTATTAATTTTTATTAGTGGTTGTGGCAATGAAAGAACCGAAGAAATTAACCCTGCTTTTGTAGGCTTTATATCGGGATTTACTTCAGGGATGGTTTCTAACGAAGCGACCATCAAAATTAATTTGGCAGAACCGGCTCAAAATGTGCAATATGACGAACCAATTGATGATGATTTATTTGATTTTAGTCCAACTATAGATGGTGAAGCTTTTTGGGTAGATGAAAATACAATTGAGTTTAGACCAGAAGAACGGTTACCATCAGGAACGCATTACAAGGCAGAGTTTGATTTATCAGAAATTGTAGATGTTCCTAGCAATTTAAAAACCTTTTATTTTGATTTTGAAACTATTAAACAAGGTGTTAAAATTGAGTTTTCAGGTGTAAGAGCTTATGATAATAGTTCGCTCGAGTGGCAAGAATTAACCTTCCAATTAACCACTGCCGATTATGCAAATTTAGAAGCATTAGAAGAGGTAATTTCTGCGACTCAAAAGGGTAAAAATTTAAAAACTTCTTGGGACCATTCGCAAGGAAACAAAGTGCATTATTTTACGGTTGATAGTGTTGCAAGAACAAAATCAAGAGGAGAGGTTATAATAAATTGGGATGGAAAAATTATTGATTCGGAAGAACAAGGAACGAAACAAATTGAGATTCCAGCTTTAGATGAGTTTAAGGTAATTGACATTAAAATTGAACAACAACCAGAGCAGTCAGTTATTATTTATTTTTCTGACCCAGTTGACCCTAAGCAAGATTTAGATGGATTAATTTATTTGAAAACAGGAGAAGATTTACGTTTGGCAGTTGATGAAAATTCGATTACCGCTTACCCATCAAAAAGATTAGATGGAACAACCACACTTACTGTTGATAAAGCAATCAAGAATACAATTAATTATGCGTTAATGGAAGGGTTTAAAAGAGAAATAACCTTTACCAATTTAAAACCTAAAGTAGAATTGATTGGCGAGGGTGTTATTTTGCCAAATTCGGATGGTTTAATATTCCCTTTTAAGACAGTTAATTTAAGTGCAGTAAATGTTAAAGTGATAAAGATATTTGAAAAAAATGTTGCTCAATTCTTTCAAGTCAATCAGTTTGATGGCACAAGAGAGATGAAAAGAGTGGGTAGAATTGTACATAAAAGCGAGGTAAAATTAACTTCTTCAAAATCGATTGACTATGGTAGCTGGAACACCTTTTCGTTAGATTTATCTACCTTGATAAATGCAGAGCCAGGTGCAATTTATCGTGTTGCACTTTCTTTCGATAAAAAACATTCGTTATATCCTTGTGGAGATGCCGAAGAAGATATAGAGGTTGAGGAAGAAGACAGAGAAGAGGAAGCTTACGACAAACCATCTGATTACTATTACGATGATTATTACTACGACTATTATGATGATTACGATTGGCAAGAAAGAGAAAATCCGTGTAACAAATCTTATTATTTAAGAAACAATACCACGGTTGCCAAAAACTTTTTTGTTTCCGATTTAGGAATTATCGCAAAAGGAGGAAATGGAAATGCATTAACTGTTGCAATTACTGATATCAAATCTACCGAGCCACTTTCTGGTGTTAATGTTGAGATTTATAATTACCAAAATCAATTAATGAAATCGGCAACAACTGGTTCAGATGGATTGATTGACATTGAATTGGATAAAAAGCCATTTTTATTGGTAGCTAAACAAGGCAACCAAACGGGTTATTTAAGGTTAGATGATGGTTCGTCACTTTCGTTAAGTATGTTCGATGTTGGTGGAGTGCAAACCAAAAAAGGCTTAAAAGGGTTTATTTATGGCGAAAGAGGTGTTTGGCGTCCCGGCGATTCATTGTTTGTATCGTTTATTTTAGAAGATAAAAATAGAGTGTTGCCAATTAATCACCCAGTTGTAATGGAGCTATACACACCAGATAACCAATTGTTTTCACGAAAAGTAAAAACAGTAGGCGAAAACGGGTTTTACGATTTTAGAACCAAAACTGACGATGACTCTCCAACAGGAAATTGGTTGGCAAAAGTAAAAGTTGGTGGGTCATCATTTACTAAAACCATTAAAATTGAATCGATTAAACCAAATCGTTTAAAAATTAAAATGGATTTTGATGGAGAAATTATAAAAGACGACCAATCCATGGTTGGCGATTTGGAAGTAAAATGGTTACATGGAGCAATAGCAGGAAACATTAAAACAGATGTTGAACTTATTTTAACAAGTTCAACAACAAAGTTTAAAGATTATCCCGATTATTCATTTGATGACCCTTCAAAAGACTTTAACTCAGAAGAAAAAATAATTTTTGATGGCAAATTAAACAGTGAAGGTAAAGCATCTGTTTATCCAAAAATTAATGTCGGTAAATCGGTTGCTCCTGGAATGTTAAATGCCAATTTTAAAATTAGAGCATTTGAAAATGGAGGTAATTTTAGTATTGATCGTTTTACGGTTCCTTATTCAACTTATAGAGGTTATGTGGGTGTTAAAGTGCCAGAAGGAAAAGGATGGAATGGTGCTTTATATTCAAATGAGCCGAACTTAATTCCAATTGTTACCGTTGATGAAAATGGTAAATCGGTTGACAGAAAACGATTAAAAGTTGAAATTTTTGATGTGTATTGGAGATGGTGGTGGGAACGATCTGACCGTGATGATTTGAGTAGATATGTTGCTAACCGTTCTAAAAATTTGATTAAAGAAGAATACATCAATACAGTTAATGGAAAAGCCATTTACGAATTGAAATTTGATAAAGAATATTGGGGAAGAAAATTCATAAAAATTACAGACCCAGAAACAGGTCATAGCACAGGACAAACATTTTATTTAACCTATAAAGGTTGGTGGGATAATAATTCAGGAGATAATCCTGGAGGAGCAGAGATGTTGACTTTTTCGTGCGATAAGAAAACCTATAATGTTGGAGAAGAAGTGAAAGTTGATTTACCGCCAACGGCTAAAGGTAGAGCATTGGTAAGTATAGAATCAGGCTCTAAAGTAATTGAACGAAAATGGGTTGAAATAGCTGAAAATAAAAACACATTCACTTTTGAAGCAACAGCAGAAATGACACCAAACGTTTATGTAAATGTGAGTTTAATTCAGCCACACAATCAAGTTGCTAATGATTTACCAATTCGATTGTATGGCGTTCAGCCAATTTTTGTGGAGCATACAGAAACGCACCTTGAACCAGTAATTAAGATGCCTGAAGAATTAGCCCCAGAATCTGAAGTGCAAATAAAAGTAAGCGAAAAGGATGGTAAAAAAATGACTTATACCATTGCTATTGTTGATGAAGGGTTATTGGATTTAACACGTTTTAAAACACCAAATCCATGGGAAACATTTTATGCTAGAGAAGCTTTAGGAATTAAAACATGGGATTTATACAAATATGTTATGAACGCTTTTTCTGGTGAAATGGCTGGTTTGTTAGCCTTGGGTGGAGATGATAATGTAAATCCGAATAGCGGCCCTAAAGCGAATCGATTTAAACCAGTAGTTTTATTTAAAGGACCATTTACTATCGAAAAAGGAAGTAGTAAAACGCATAAGTTTCAAATTCCTAATTATGTTGGTTCGGTGAGAACAATGGTAGTTGCAGGAAATGATGGCGCTTATGGCTCATCAGAAAAAGCAACACCAGTTAAAAAACCATTAATGGTATTGGCAACTTTACCAAGAACATTAAGTCCGAATGAAAAAGTAAAACTACCAGTTACTGTTTTTGCGATGGACAAAAAAGTGAAAAATGTAGCGGTACAAATTCAAACCAATAAATTATTAAAGGTGAACGGAAGCGCTACTCAAAACATAACCTTTACAAGAGAAGGAGATGAAGTAGTAGAGTTTGATTTAGATGTTGCAGAAGCAATAGGTATTGGTAAAGTAAAAGTAATAGCTAAGAGCGGAAATGAAATTGCTACTTATGATTTTGAATTAAATATTAAGCCAGCTAACCCTGAAATTACAGAAGTAATTAGCGCAACGGTTGAGCCTAATCAAAAATGGAATACGGATTACCAACCTGTTGGAATGAAAGGAACGAACAAAGGAGTTGTTGAAGTTTCTAAAATTCCGTCAATTAACTTACAAAAAAGATTGAAGTATTTAATTCAATATCCGCATGGCTGTATTGAGCAAACGACATCATCAGTTTTTCCTCAATTATTTTTAGAAAACTTAATAGAATTAGATAATAATAGAAAAGCTGAAATTGAAAGTAACATAAGAGAAGGAATAAATCGATTAAAAAAGTTTCAGTTAACTGAGGGAGGAATGTCTTATTGGCTAGGAAATGAAGATGCCAATGAATGGGGAACAAATTATGCTGGACACTTTATGTTGGAGGCACAGAAAAAAGGGTATAGTTTGCCAAGTGGCTTTTTGAGCAAATGGATTAAATTCCAAAAAAGAGCTGCTAATGCATGGTCGCCAAAAACAAATAATTTAAATCGCTATTATAGCTATAGAAGCGACCAGTTAATTCAAGCCTATCGTTTATATACACTTGCTTTAGCTGGCAAACCTGCTTTGGGTGCTATGAACCGAATGAAAGAAGTGAAAAATTTATCTCCTACAGCAAAATGGAGATTGGCTGCTGCTTATGAATTGGCAGGAAAAAGTAATGTGGCTAAAAATATTGTTCAAAATATTTCTACTGAAGTAGAAGCTTATAAAGAGTTGAGTTATTCTTATGGAAGTAATGAGCGAGACCAAGCAATGATTTTAGAAACTTTAGTATTGATGAAAGAAAAATCAAAAGCTCAAGGAGTGCTTAAAGATATTTCAAAAGGGTTAAGCTCTGAAAGTTGGTACAGCACACAAACTACAGCTTATTCATTAATGGCTATTGCTAAATTTATTGGTGTTACAGGAGAGCCGTCAGATTTAAGTTATGATGTTTATCAAAATGGTAAAAAACTAAAAAGTGTGAGCACTAAAGCTAGTATTTCTCAAACAGCAATTTCGATAAAAACAACCGAATCTGGGAATATTCAAGTAATGAATAAAACCGGTCAGACCTTATTTATTAAAGTTCATCTTGAAGGAATTCCATTAGAGGGAGATAATACTTCTTCGGAAAATAATTTAAAAATGGACATTCGTTATTTATCAATGGATGAAAGAGAGATTAGTGTTGACCGATTAGCACAAGGAACAGATTTTATTGCTGAGGTAACCATTACGCACCCAGGGTTAAGAACCAATTATGAAGAGTTGGCGTTAAATCAAATATTCCCATCTGGGTGGGAAATTAGAAATACAAGAATGGATTTGGTAGAAACTACAAAAGTTGCCGATAAACCAGAATATATGGACATAAGAGACGATAGGGTTTATTCTTATTTCGATTTGAATAAATACAAAACAAAACGATTTAGAATATTATTAAACGCTTCTTATTTAGGTAAATTCTATTTGCCAACCGTTTATTGTGAAGCCATGTACGACAATGAAATTAACTCCCGAAAAGGTGGTAAATGGATAGAAGTTGTAAAAGGTGGTGAGTAAGCTAAAATCTTTTTTAAAAAATACCTCCCTAAAGCAGAAAATTAGTTTTACTGCTTTAGGGATATTTATAGTTTGGTTTCTATTTTTTGCATTACCCACAAAATTATTTAATGAACCTACAAGCACAGTTGTAGAAGATAATGAAGGAAATTTATTAGCTGCAAGCATTGCATCTGATGGACAGTGGCGTTTTCCTCATCAATCAAAAGTGCCTCAAAAGTTTAAAGAATGTATCTTACATTTTGAAGATGAATATTTTGAAAATCATTTAGGAGTAAACCCTCTTTCTATTTTTAGAGCAACTAAGCAAAATATAAAAGCTGGTAAAATTGTTAGTGGAGGGAGTACAATAACAATGCAAGTTATCAGATTAGCTAGAAATAACTCGAGAACATTTGCTGAAAAATTTATAGAATTGATTTTAGCAATACGATTAGAGTTGAGCTATAGTAAAAATGAAATTCTAGCCTACTATGTTTCAAATGCACCTTTTGGTGGAAATGTAGTTGGTCTTGAAGCTGCTGCTTGGCGATATTATGGTCGTTCAGCTAATAAACTTTCATGGGGAGAATCAGCAACTTTAGCAGTGTTACCTAACGCCCCATCATTAATCTACCCTGGTAAAAACCATGAATTACTATTAGCAAAAAGAAATAGATTACTTGATAAATTACAAGCTAATAATGTGATTGATGCCGAGACTTGTGAGTTAGCTAAATTAGAAGAGCTACCTCAAAAGCCACAACCTTTACCGAGAATAGCTCCACACTTATTAACGCGATTAATAAAAGAAGGTAAACAAGGTGAAGTAATAAGAACTACCATTGATTTAAAAGTTCAAAATATGCTAAATCGAGTAGCCTCTAATTATCATAAATTTTTAAGTCAAAATGAAGTACACAATATTGCTATTGTTGTAACAGAAGTTAATTCTGGAAAAGTTTTAGGTTATTTAGGAAATTCAGATTGTACGCATGAAGAATCAGGAAATGATGTTGATATTGTTATGGCTAGAAGAAGTTCAGGAAGTATTTTAAAACCTTTTCTATATGCTTCATTATTTGATGAAGGAGAATTATTGCCAACCACTTTAGTTCCAGATATCCCAACTCGAATTTCTGGCTATGCACCTCAAAATTTTGATAAAAGTTATGATGGAGCAGTTCCTGCAAGCAATGCCTTAACACGGTCGTTAAATATTCCAGCGGTTAAATTATTGCAAAAATATGGACTTCAAAAATTTTACAATAAGTTGCAAAAGTTAGGTTTTACAACAATTAAAAAACCAGCAAATCATTATGGGTTGTCTTTAATCTTGGGTGGAGCTGAAACAAGTTTATGGGAGTTGAGTGGTATTTATTCTAGTTGGGCAAGAACATTAAATCATTTTGAAATGTTTGATGAACAATACAATAGTTTTGATTACAGAATGCCGTATTTTATTGCTTCGGATTCTACTGAAATAACACCCAAAAAATTGGAAAAAACTAGTCAATACGATGTTTCTAGTATTTGGCAAACCTTTGAAGTGTTGTCGGGAGTAAATCGACCAAGAGAAGAAAAAGGGTGGGATAATTTCTCATCTGCACGAAAAATTGCATGGAAAACAGGAACAAGTTTTGGGCATAGAGACGCTTGGGCTGTTGGTGTTACACCAGAATATACTGTTAGTGTTTGGGTGGGTAATGCTGATGGAGAAGGAAGACCAGGGTTAACTGGAGTAATGGTTGCTGGCCCAATTTTATTTGATGTCTTTAAAAAACTACCGGAAACAACTTGGTTTAAATCACCATTAAATAACCTAACGCAACAATCGGTGTGTAGAAAATCTGGTTATAAATCAACAAAAAATTGTGAGATTACAGATACACTTTGGGTGCCATTGGCAGGATTAAAAACAGCACCCTGTCCATTTCACAAACAAGTGTTCCTAGATAAAACAGCAACCTACCGTGTAAATGATAATTGTTATTCTGTATCAGAAATGGTTAGTAAAAAGTGGTTTATTTTACCACCTATACAAGCAATGTATTACAAACAAAAAGATCCTAATTATAAATCGCTACCAGCTTTATTGTCAAATTGTTTTGAACAGAATAAAACGATAATGGATATTGTTTACCCAGAAAAATTATCGAGCATTTTTATTCCAAAACAATTGGATGGAAAACAAGAAAAAGTAGTTTTTGAGGTGGCTCATTCAAATACTTCGGCAACAATATATTGGCATATTGATGAAAGCTTTATTGGAGAAACTGGAAATGAACATAAGCTTGAATTCATTACTTCTGTTGGCAATCATAAATTAACGTTAATTGACAATTTTGGTAATGAATTAATTCGAAATTTTGAAGTGATAGAGCGGTAATAGAATAAGAAAAGCCTTACTTAAAAGTAAGGCTTTTTCTTTGTGGGCCCACCTGGAGCATACCATAGTAACCCCTAACAACACTTAGCCGCAGTTAAACACGAATTTTTTATTGTAATAGGGAATGAGTTAGACCGAAATACCAATAGGAAACACTTAAAACCCTGTAACGAAATCGTGACTTTTATTTTAGACCGTATTAATGCGACAGAACCTTTCTTTTTTGCTATCTTAGATGCGACAGAATCCATTATGTTGGCTGATTATTCTATCTTTGGTTTCAACAAAACGAAAACATAATGTTGTCGTTGTATCACTTTGAACATAACAAATTGAAAACAAAACTAATATATCTTTTAGTACTTCTATTTCTGGCAGCATGTACCAGTAAGAAAACAGTAGACGAAAAACCGGTGCCACTGTTACCGCTGCCACAAAAAAATGAGGCAAACCCTTACAATGGCTATACTCTAAACGCATTAACAGGCAACAGCATTCAACCCATTATTCTGGAAAGCGGAGACTCCCTAATTTCTGGAATCCCTATTCCGGTAACCGGAAAAGTTATTCATCCAGACAGTGTTTCCATGCCAATCAATGTGCCGGCTAACCCACCGGATAGCATCTACAACGCCTACGATAACGTATATAAAGTACCAACTAACCTAACCGTCATCCCCGTAAACCACAACTCATTAACCACTATTCTTTTAGATGAAATTGCACAAAAAGATACCCTACACCACCTTATAAACTCATTAGGCGACACTATAAAAACGGGGGTGACAATCCCTTCCAATGCAAAAAAAATAAAAACCACTCAAGCCCAACCCACAGCTGCCTTACCCCCACGCTTTAAAGACGATGCCATTAACAACATGCAGTACTTAGACGTGGACCAGGGAATGGCTTCTTCCTATGTCAAGTCAATACTGGAAGATAAAAGAGGAAACCTCTGGTTCGGCACTTATGGTGGAGGTGTAAGCATGTATAATGGGAAAACCTTTACGCATTTTACAGAAAAAGAAGGCTTATCCAACAATAGTGTTTTGTCAATAGTGGAAGATAAAAGCGGAAACCTTTGGTTCGGCACTTATGGCGGAGGTGTGAGCATGTACAATGGGAAAACCTTTACGCATTTTACAGAAAAAGAAGGCTTATCTAACAATAGTGTTTTATCAATAGTGGAAGATAAAAGCGGAAAGCTTTGGTTCGGAACTGATGGTGGAGGTGTGAGCATGTACAATGGGAAAACCTTTACGCATTTTACAGAAAAAGAAGGCTTATCCAACAATAGTGTTTTATCAATAGTGGAAGATAAAAGCGGAAACTTTTGGTTCGGAACTGATGGTGGAGGTGTGAGCATGTACAATGGGAAAACCTTTACGCATTTTACAGAAAAAGAAGGCTTATCCAACAATAGTGTTTTATCAATAGTGGAAGATAAAAGCGGAAACCTTTGGTTCGGAACTGATGGTGGAGGTGTGAGCATGTACAATGGAGAAACCTTTACGCATTTTACAGAAAAAGAAGGTTTATCCAACAATAGTGTTTTATCAATAGTGGAAGATAAAAGCGGAAAGCTTTGGTTCGGCACTTCTGGCGGAGGTGTGAGCATGTACAATGGAGAAACCTTTACGCATTTTACAGAAAAAGAAGGCTTATCCAACAATAGTGTTTTATCAATAGTGGAAGATAAAAGCGGAAACCTTTGGCTCGGAACTTCTGGCGGAGGTGTGAGCATTTACAATGGGAAAACCTTTACGCATTTTACAGAAAAAGAAGGCTTATCCAATAATAGTGTTTTGTCAATAGTGGAAGATAAAAGCGGAAACCTTTGGTTCGGCACTTCTGGCGGAGGTGTGAGCATGTACAATGGAGAAACCTTTACGCATTTTACAGAAAAAGAAGGCTTATCCAACAATAGTGTTTTGTCAATACTGGAAGATAAAAGCGGAAACCTTTGGTTCGGCACTTCTGGCGGAGGTGTGAGCATGTACAATGGGAAAACCTTTACGCATTTTACAGAAAAAGAAGGTTTATCCAACAATACCGTCTTTTCAATACTGGAAGATAAAAGCGGAAACCTTTGGTTCGGCACTTATGGCGGAGGTGTGAGTATGTATAATGGGAAAACCTTTACGCATTTTACAGAAAAAGAAGGCTTATCCAACAATAGTGTTTTGTCTATAGTGGAAGATAAAAGCGGAAACCTTTGGTTCGGCACTTATGGCGGAGGTGCGAGCATGTACAATGGAAAAACCTTTACGCATTTTACAGAAAAAGAAGGTTTATCCAACAATAGTGTTTTGTCAATACTGGAAGATAAAAGCGGAAACCTTTGGTTCGGCACTTCTGGCGGAGGTGCGAGCATGTACAATGGGAAAACCTTTACGCATTTTACAGAAAAAGAAGGCTTATCCAACAATAGTGTTTTGTCAATACTGGAAGATAAAAGCGGTCATATATGGATGAGTACAGAAAGTGGCCTTACAAACTTTATTTATGTTATTAGCGCTGTTTCTAAGACAAAAAAAGTTAGCTATACCCTAAATTTATTTAAAAAAAATGACGGTTTAAAAGGCATGGATTTTTTTGCCAACAGTGTTTGTTTAGACAGTAAAAACCGTATATGGTGGGGCAGTGGTAAAAGCCTAACCATGCTGGATTTAAATAAATTTGGTTCATCAACAAAACCGCCAGCGGTTTATTTAAGGCAAATTGATATTAATGAGCAATTCATAGACTATAGAAATATAACAGATAGTCTGGGCAATGAAATAGTGTTTAATGGTGTACAGCGTTTTGAAAATTACCCATTGAATTTAGAGTTGCCTTATGATAAAAACCACCTTACCTTTCATTTTGCAGCCATAGATTGGAGCGCATCACATAAAATACAATACAGCTTTATAATGGAAGGGCTCAACACCACCTGGAGCCAACCCAGCCTTGAAGCCAAAGCAGATTACCGAAACCTCCCATATGGTACTTATTCGTTTAAAGTACTTGCTATTGGAGAAAGCGGTGAGTGGAGTGAGCCGTTTGAATATACTTTTACCATTCATCCGCCTTGGTGGTACGCCTCGTGGGCCCTTACAATGTATGCTCTGGGAGCATTGTTGTTAGTTTTTGTTTTTGTACGGTGGCGCACAGATAAACTCAAAAAACGCCAAAAAGAACTGGAAATAGAAGTGGATAACGCTACCTATGAAATTAGGGAGCAAAAGGAAGAAGTTGAAAGACAAAAAGCATACGTGGATAAAGCATACGGTGAACTGGAAAAAAAGAACACCGAAATTCTAGACTCTATTAACTACGCTAAGCGTATCCAATCAGCAATTTTACCTCCAACAAAACTAGTTAAGCAATATTTAGATCAATCCTTCATTCTCTACAAGCCCAAAGACATTGTGGCTGGGGATTTCTATTGGATGGAACCTTCTGAAGGAAGGGTGTTATTCGCAGCGGCAGATTGCACTGGCCATGGTGTACCAGGCGCCATGGTAAGTGTTGTGTGTAATAATGGACTCAATCGTTCCGTAAGAGAGAACGGACTAACAGACCCTGGAGAAATTCTAAATAAGACAAGGGAAATCGTAATTCAGGAATTTGAAAAAAGTGAAGAAGATGTAAAAGATGGAATGGATATTTCTTTATGTGCATTGCATGGAAACAAGTTGCAATGGGCAGGAGCCAATAACCCGATATGGATCATTCGCAATGAGGAACTGCTAGAAACAAAACCCAACAAACAGGCCATTGGTAAAGTTGATAATCCAATGCCATATACCACACATGAGTTTACGTTGGAACAAGGGGATTCCATTTACATTTTTACGGATGGTTTTCAGGACCAGTTTGGAGGAGAAAAAGGAAAGAAGTTTAAACCTGCCAACTTCAAGAAGCTATTGTTAAGCATACAGCAAGAGTCTATGAATAAACAACACGAAATTATTAATGAAGCATTTGAAAACTGGATGGGCGATCTTGAGCAGCTGGATGATGTTTGTGTGATTGGGGTGAAAATAGAATTAAAGTAAATGAATATACTACAACAAAAAAGAAACGTAATGCAAAAAATAATCCCTGAAGAACTAATAGATTGTTAACTTACTTTCTAACTGGATTATTTAATTCGGACTTTGATTTATAAATGATATTTTTGCTTTTATGAAGAATTTTGTAATTCTAATATATCTCTTGCTAACTTTTTCAGGTATATGTTTTTCACAGCCTAAACAGTTAAATTCTTTTATTCATGATTCAACGGTCGTTGATACCTTACGGCTAAAAAAAATATTTGAATTAGTCGAATATCATCATTTGCATCAATTAGATTCTTCAGTCTATTATTGGAAGATTGCACAAGAAATTGTAAATAAATCAACTCATAAATATTGGAAAGCTGAAAGCCACCTATGGGGGGCATGGTTAATGGAACAAAAAGGGAATTTATCCTATGCATTAGAAAACTATTTTGAAGCACTATCGATTTATGAAGAGATTAATGATTTACAGGGAGTTGCTGTTACACAGAATAATATTGCGACTATTTATAAAACATTAGGAGAGTATGATAGTTCTTTAGAATTTCATTACAAAAGTTTAAAAAATAGAAGCAACATTAAAGACTCTTCAGGTATTGCTAATTCTTTGAACAATATTGCTCAAGTTTATTTTGCCCTCGGGGAAATAGATTCTAGTTTATTTTTTCATAAACAAAGTTATAAAATAGCAAAATCAATTAATGATGATGAATATATGGGGGTTAGTTTAAATGATATTGGTATAATTCATAAAAATAGGATGGAATTGGATAGTGCATTTAAGTACATAAGCATGGCTTATGATATTACTAAAAATTCTCTATACAAAAATTCTAACGCAGCTCATTTAAATAATCTTGCACAAATTCAAATTTTGAAAGGTAATTATCAAGATGCTAAAATATATGCTGAAAAGAGTTATGAGATTGCAAAAGAGCTGTCTTACCCAAGGCAAATTGCTTATTCTTCTCTTACACTGTCAAAAGTATATCAAGCTTTAAAGAACTATAAGAAGGGATTAGAGCTATACCAGACTCATATGATAATGAAAGATAGTGTTATAAACCAGGATGTATTGAGAAAATCAATAAATGAGAAAGCAAAATATGAATATGAAAAAGAAAAAATTATTCGAGAGGAAAAATTTAAAGCTGAAAAAAAGCTCCTTATTAAAGAAAAAATATTCCAAAATAGAATTTCATTTTTTATTGCTATAACTTTAGTATTATCTTTTATTTTTATTCTTATCCTTATAAAAAGATATAAAACAATAAAACAACAAAAAGAGCTTATTATTCAAGCTAATAATAAAGCTGTTAAATTAGAAAAAGAAAAGCATGAGCTTGAATTATTAAATAAAATAAGAGATATTGAAAACTTAAATAATCAAGCAAGAGTGTTAATTTCATTTAGAAAAAAATTAATAGAACAGTTATTAGAGGTAAAAAGAAGAAGTGAAAACAATAAAGAGCTTTCTTTTGTAATTACTGAATTAAAAACTGAACTCGGTGAAGATCAAAAAAGATTGTTGTTAAATGATAATGATAAAATTGGTTCTGAATTTAATAATCGTTTATTAGTTGCTCATCCAAAATTATCAAAAACCGAACTAGAAATATGCTCATTACTGACTCTTAATTTATCAACTAAAGAGTTAGCAAACATCAGAAATACTTCTATTAATACTATAAATGTTGCTAAATCAAGAATTAGAAAAAAAATTAATCTTAATCAAGATGATGATTTAGTAACTTATTTGAAGCAGATTTAAGTACTGCTAATATTTTGTAACATTAATTTTTAGGAGTACCCGCCCCCTAATTTTACTTTTGAGTCAATTGAAAATAATTGATGGAAAGTATAAACCTAATAATGTTGTTGGCATATTTTGTTGTTGGATTACTAAAACTAATATATCCAAAGCACAAGCTTGAAATCTTTTTTGGGTTATGGGTTAGTAATATTAAGTCAAATTTTACTGAACTAATAGGTGTTATTGAGATAATTAGCAGTGTTTTTGCTGTGCTTCCATTATACCTCGATACTTATCCTTATATATCAATAATTTGCTTATTTTTTTTATTAATTCAGACAGTAGGCATAATAGGTATCACCCTTTATAGATCTGAGTATAATCTTGGTTTGGTTTTCTATATTATTCTTTTATCAATTTTGCTTTTAATTATTTCAAGCTGGATAATTAAATAATTGAAATTCAATATGGGAATTAATTAAAATTAAAGAGTGTAACATAATGTTACATCTTAAATAGCTGATTATCAATTGAATATTGTTTCTGTAAAGATTTTGTCACATCATGAAAATAGAACATGGGGGGAGTGTATGATACTTTTGAATCAAACATTGTTGAGCTAATGTTATAAATACAGTTACTAAATAGAAGCATTAAATTAAAACTAAAGTATTATGAAAAAAATAGAGTTAAAGGTTCAATGGCTAAAGATCTTGAGAAAGTATGCAAGACTAAAAACTAGATTATCACTTCAACAATCTAAAACTAAATATCTACGAGACCTTAGAAAAATAGAAATTTTAAAGAAAAGAATTTTAAAATTTAAAAAAAGCTATGCAGTAAACATCTCTACAGTGGTATTAACTGCTTGGTTAGCAAATCCTGTTAGCGCACAAGATACTATTCAGGTTAATGTTCCGTCTCCAAGAGTAACGGAATTCAGTGGTCCAGATTTCCGACATCCAAGATCTTTAGATTTTAATGGAGACGGTTATACAGACATATTTTTTGGTAGCTCTACAGGGAATAACGCTAGAGGTTATGTTGTTTTTGGTGATCAAAATGGTTTAACTACAACAAATCAAGCCGATATAGATGGGACAAATGGGTTTGTTATAGATAAAGCATATGATTGTGTTTTTGCTGATATTAATAATGATGGTAAAGATGATATAATAGGTCGTAAAAACAGAATTACTGTCGGTAACAGTGACGCATTTGTAATATTTGGAAAAAATCAACTTGCTAATGATACTATCTATACTGCAACACTAGACTCAGCAGATGGATTTCATATGATTGCTCCTTCGTCATATGGTTTTGCAAATGATTTCTTAGCATTAGATGATTTTAACGGTGATGGGATTAATGATGTAGCTGTATTTGATTATCACAGACAATACTATGTTCAACATACTTCATTTGTTCTATTTGGCAGCAATAATGGATTTGATTCAATCGTGAATTTGGATAATATGACAGTGAACGATGGGTTGATACTAAATCCTACCTCAGGTCAAGGAACTTATTGGGGGACAAGTTTTGCTTCTGGAGATATTAATGGTGACGGCAGTTCTGATATTGTAGTTGCAAATGAACCTTACAATAAAATTGAAGTAATGTATGGAAGTCCAACAGGTTTTACAAATAATCAAATTGATTGGGATAATATGTTCAACGGTACTGATGGATTTAGAATTGAAGAAACTATTAATCAAGGTGGGCTAACTGGCTTATTCGCCCAAGAGGTTTGTGTGCCAGGAGATGTGAATGGAGATGGTTATGATGATTTAATATTTTCAGGCAATTCTGATAGTTGGACCCTTGATGCTGACACAATATCTACAGTTTATACAGTATATGGTAATTCTAGTTTTAATGCTGTTATATATGATAATGACATAGCAGGTAATTATGGAAATGAAATTATTTTTAAAAATAGTCACACCAATATTGGCGCAGCTGGCGATTTAAATGGAGACGGATTAGACGATGTTATATTTACATTAAAAAGTTTAGGATTTCCGACAGTTCCTTATGTTTCTAGAAGTAATATGTCAACAGTAGTTTATGGCAATTGTCAGCAAATTATGGGTTTAATTGATGTAAATTACCTAGTTCAAGAACATGGTGGAATTGTGTTGCCGGGGAATAAATACATTATAACAGATATTGTTGGAGATTATAATTATGATGGACACAATGATCTACTTACTACTTATTCTGGAAAATCATATATATTGCATAGTGATGAAGCAACGTACTCAATTTCTGCTGGTGCTGATACGTCTGTTTGTGTTGGCGATATAGCACAATTAAATGGGCAAATTGTTGGGAACGTAAATGAATTAAGTTGGATGAGTTCAGGTTCAGGAACATTTAGTAATGATTCAGTGGCTGTAACTTCTTATAACCCCTCAACTGATGACATTAATAATGGATCAGTAACACTGTATTTTGAAGGAGTTCATCCGTCTGGAACATGTATAAGTTTCAATGATTCAATAACCTTGAACTTTGATTGTTTTACAGGGATAAATGAAGATGATTCAAACAATATACTTAGTATATTTCCGAACCCATCAAATAGTGGAGATGTAATTTATTTAAATCAAACCGTAAGTAATGTAAGAGTATATTCAGCAACTGGTCAATTGATTAAATCTTATAATGAAACCAATAAAATAGAAGGTTTGGCAAAAGGAATCTATGTTGTTGTTGTAAATTCACAAACTATCAAAATAATTGTGAGTTAATGTTAAACTTAAATGTATTCCTATCTGTTTATACATTTATATCGATTATTTGTCTATTTGTTTTATTAATAATATCAATAGGTATTGTTAGCATAAACCTTAACAGATCACAATTTAATATTGGTTTAGTTTTCTATATTATTCTTTCATCAATTTTGCTTTTAGCTATTTCAAGCTGGATAATTAAATAATTGAAATTCAATATGGGAATTAATTAAAATTAAAGAGTGTAATATAATATTACATTTTAAATAGCTGATTATCAATTGAATATTGTTTCTGTAAAGATTTTGTCACATCATAAAAATAGAACATGGAGGGAGTGTATGATACTTTTGAATCAAACATTTTTGAGCTAATGTTTAAATACAGTTACTAAATAGAAGTATTAAATTAAAACTTAAAGTATTATGAAAAAAATAGAGTTAAAGGTTCAATGGCTAAAGATTTTGAGAAAGTATACAAGACTAAAAACTAGATTATCACTTCAACAATCTAAAACTAAATATCTACGAGACCTTAGAAAAATAGAAATTTTAAAGAAAAGAATTTTAAAATTTAAAAAAAGCTATGCAGTAAACATCTCTACAGTGGTATTAACAGCCTGGTTAGCAAATCCTGTTAGCGCACAAGATACTATTCAGGTTAATATTCCTTCTCCAAGAGTAACGGAATTCAATGGACCAGATTTACTAAAGCCAAGGTCTTTAGATTTTAATGGAGACGGTTATACAGACATATTTTTTGGAGAAAAAAAGAAAAGTAATGATGTAAATGGAAGAGCTTATGTTGTCTTTGGTGATCAAAATGGTTTAACTACAACAAATCAAGCTGATATAGATGGAACAAATGGGTTTTTTATAGATAAAGCATATGATTGTGTTTTTACTGATATTAATAATGATGGTAAGGATGATATAATAGGTCGTAAACAAAGAATTACTGTCAGTACCAGTGACGCATTTGTTATATTTGGAACAGATCAACTTGCTAATGATACCATCTATACTGCAGCACTAGACTCAGCAGATGGATTTCATATGATAGCACCATCATCGTATCAATTTGCAGATGATTTCGTAGCGTTAGATGATTTTAACGGTGATGGGATTAATGATGTAGCCGTATTTGATTATTATAGAGAATACTATGTTCAACATCCATCATTTGTTCTATTTGGCAGCAATAATGGATTTGATTCAATCGTGAATCTGGATAATATGACCTTGAACGATGGGTTAATACTCAATCATACTACCGGTAACAGTAACGGATATAAGTGGGGAACAGATTTTGCTTCTGGAGATATTAATGGTGATGGCATTTCTGATCTTGTAGTTGCAGATCAAACTTACAATAAAATTCAAGTAATGTATGGAAGTCCAACAGGTTTTGTAAATAATCAAATTGATTGGGATAATATGTTAAACGGTACAGATGGATTTAAAATTGAAGAAACTGTTCCTCAAGGTGGGCTAACTGGGGGGGTCTTCGGCTGGGATGTTAGTGTGCCAGGTGATGTGAATGGAGATGGTTATGATGATATAATGTTTTCAGACAATTCTGATAGTCATACCAATGATGCTGACACAATATCTACAGTTTTTACAGTATATGGTAATTCTAGTTTTAATGCTGTTATATATGATTATGAAATAGTTGGTAATTATGGAAATGAAATTATATTCCAGAATAGTCATACCGATATTGGCGCTGCTGGTGATTTAAATGGAGATGGATTAGACGATGTATTTTTTACAACAACAGATCTTCAACTTACTTTGGTTACTTCTGTTTCTCGTGAAAATGTTTCGCAAGTAGTTTATGGCAATTGCGAGCAAATGTTGGATTCAATTGATATTAATGATTTAGTTCAAGCACATGGTGGAATTGTGTTGCCAGGGAATAAATATTTCGTAACAGATATTGTTGGAGATTATAATTATGATGGATACAGCGATCAACTTATGACTTATGCAGGTACTTCTTATATATTAAATAGTGAAAAAGATACTGCTACTAACTCTTTATATGCAGGAGTAGACACTACTTTTTGCGACAGCAACCCAGTACAGTTAAATGGTCAAGTTGAAGGTAATGTAACTCAATTAGCATGGAGTAGTTCTGGTACAGGAACATTTAGTAATGATTCTGTGGCTGTAACTTCTTATAATCCATCATTGGATGATGTTAATAATGGTGCAGTAACACTATATTTTGAAGGAATTCACCCTTCGGGATCTTGTGTAATTTTAAACGATTCAATAACCTTGGCATTAGATTGTCCTACAGGGGTTTATGAAAACAGTTTGAACAGCACACTTACTTTATTTCCTAATCCATCAAATAGTGGGGATGTAATTTATTTGAATCAGAAGGTTAAAAATGTTAAGGTTTTTTCAGCAACTGGTCAACTAATAAAATCTTATGATGAAACCGATCAGATAGATGGTTTAGTTAAAGGAATGTACTTTTTAATTTCAGAATTACAAACAATCAAAATAATTGTGAGCTAATGTTAAACTTAAAAAAAGCTCATATTTGATCATGTTATTTCTAGCGCTAATTTTTAATAGCGCTAGAAATACTGTTCAATCGCAAAACTGTTGGGGGAACCTATAGGACCACTTGTAAATCATGATTGGGATGACAGTATAATGGATCAATTAACCCATGTAAGATGTATAACAGCTTGTAAAAGTGACACAAATATTATGTATTGTGCACTGAACCAGGTGAAATATATAAAAGCACTGATGCAGTTTGGAGCATAAACTTTAGTTTTACACTTAACAACATAGAAGTATATGATACAAAAGGAAAATTGATAACATCATATAAATCAACAAAAACTATTAATTCTTTACCAATTGGTATATATTTGATTGTTTCAGAAGAAGCAACTTTTAGAATTATTGTAAATTAAATCTGCAAAAACTATGAGTAATAATGGATATGAATTTAAGAAATCTGATGGCTTTGAAAATTGGCTATTCAAAAACGAATGTAGCCTCGGATTTACTACATACGAAATCGGTAAAATATTTTTACTTGGGTTGAAAGCAGACAAAAGCCTGAATGTTTCTGAGCGAACTTTTGTAAGATGCATGGGTATGGCATTAAAAAATAACACGTTGTGGTTGAGTTCAATTTTTCAAATTTGGAGGTTCGAGAATACATTATTACCAAACCAAAAATTTAAAGGAATTGATAAACTCTATATTCCCCAATTAAGTTATACAACAGGTAATATTGATACACATGATATTATTGTAGATGCTGAAGACCGTCCAATTTTTGTAAATACGCAGTTTAATTGTTTAGCAACTGTGAGTGATACCCATAGTTTTAAAGTGATATGGAAGCCTCCATTTATTAGTGAAATTGTCCCTGAAGATAGATGTCATTTAAATGGGTTGGCTGAGGAAAATGGAGAAGCAGCGTATATAACAATGGTTGGTCCCTCTAATGAAAAAGATGGTTGGCGAGAACATAGAAATAATGGTGGAATTGTTATGGATGTTCGAACAAACGAAGTTATTTGTTCAGGTTTATCTCTTCCTCATTCACCAAGAGTTCATAATGGACAGGTGTGGTTGTTAGAAGCTGGAACAGGTTATTTAGGTTTTATTAATAAAGAAAAGAAAAAGTTTGTTAAAGTTGCATTTTTTCCAGGATTCCTAAGAGGACTTCACTTTATAGGTGATTATGCTGTTGTTGGTATGTCTAAAAATAGAGAAAAAAGATCTTTTAAAGATATTGAGTTAGAAAATAACATAAAAGCTAATAATCTAAAACCTACATGTGGGTTAGAAATTTTTAATATCAAAACAAATCAATATGAAGAGTATTTACATATTGATGGTATGATAAATGAGTTATATGATGTAATTACGCTTCCAAAAACAATTATGCCTACACTTATTGGGGTTATAAAAGATGATATTCATAAAATGATATCGGTTGAGCAATAACTTAAAATATTAATTAGTTCTGTAAATATTACTAAAATTAAGATTGTCATGAATCTATATTTTATGTTCGTTTAGTTTCCTCATTTTTAATTTAGAGTTAAAGATTGAAGTAGAATATTGAGTAGTCGATACTTTTTCCTATAGAAAACTTGTATTATATTTTAACATAATGAATAAATTATTAACTCTTTTTATTTAGGATAGTTTACTATTAGTATGGAAGAAATAACTGACAATAATTTAGAAATTTACCCTAACCCTTCTTATGGGGCATTAAAAATCAAATTAAAAAATAGTGATAATATTAGGCGCATTAGAATTTATAATCTGCTTGGTGAGCTTATGATTGATAAGCAGAATCATTCGTGTCAAATTGGTTTTGATTACATTGAATTGCCTGGTTCAAAAGGTGAATACATTGTCGTAGTTAATACTGACAAATACACTTTTAAAAGGAAGGTAAATAAACTTTAAAAGGGGGTACCCTTTTCTATTATTGATAATCAACTGTTCATCTGTCCAATTAACACTAAAATTTCTTTGTTTGTGATTTTTAATATAGAATAGATATTTTACTTCTTTCTATTAAAAGGATGTACAAGTTCCTCACAAAATTCTAATTGGAGGATGGGTTATTTTTGAATGATCTTTAGGTCTCTTTTATCAAATTCAAAAACAATCATTATTAGTCACAATAATTCTATCTTTTTGAGTTGAGCTGCAAGAACAAATTACATAGAATAATGCTTAAAATAAAAAGGCGATGGTTCAGCTAAACTATAAAATTTATTACTACAAATAATAATAGGTTAAAAATGGTTGAAGCTGCATATAACGGTAGTAATAAATAATTTTAACCCCTTATTTATAGGTTTTTAGCCTTGTGTAAAGATTTTGTCACACTATAAATTATACAACTAAGGGAAAGTAGAAATACTTTTGAATCAAATATTTTTTTATCAATGTTATTAATGGGTTTTAAAATAAAGTTGAATAATCAAAAATGTACTCAAATTAAACTTAAGCATAATGAAAAAACTATTATTTACATTACTCGTTACATTTTCAATATCTTTTGTATTTGCGCAAAATGAATTTATTACAACATGGAAAACTGACAATACTGGAACTTCCACTTCAACAGAAATTACTATTCCAACAAGTGGAACAGGATATCT